>JAGWVP010000160.1 GCA_018970825.1 bacterium
GCGACCGGCTCCCCGGTGTCGCTCACGACCGAGAGCACGCCCGGCAGCACGAGCAGGGCGGCTCCGGCGTGCAGGGCGAGGGCGAAGCGCGCGATCGAGCGACGGCCGGCCGTGTCGCTCGCGACCCACGCGGCGAGCAGCCCCGCGTCGAGCACCGCGAGCAGGAGCGGGAAGCCGTTCCAAGCGAGGACGCCGCAGGCGAGCGTCGCCGTCGCGGCCGCGGTCGCACCGGGCCGCGGCAGCCTCGCCCGGGTCGCTGCCCGCCCGAGGCCGGTCGCGACCACGGCCAGCAGGGCGAGGATCGTCTGCAGGAGCGTCACCGCGACGTGGTGGTCGACGAAGCCGATCCGCGAGTACCAGGCGTGGGCGGGGAAGAGCGCGAGCAGGAGCGCCGCGGGCAGGGCCGCGGCCGGCTGCGCCGCGCGCGCGGCGAGTGCTGCCGTCGGAAGGCAGGTGAGCGCGCCCAGGACCGGGGGCACGAACGCGGCCAGCGCGGCCACGGCTCGCGGGTCGCCCGCCGCGCCGGTCGCCTTCGCGAGCAGCGCGATCGCGAGATCGAAGAGCGGGGCGAAGACCACCGGCGCGCCGTGGGGGTGGTCGATCCACGGGTCGAATCCCGGGACGCGCGGCAGGTTCTCGAGCGACAGGAGGATGCGCCGCAGGTGGTACCACGGGTCGTTCTCGGCGAGCACGACCCGGTCGCCCACGAAGACCTCGGTCGCCTGGGTCGTCCGCAGGAGGAACGCGAGCGCGACGATCGCGGCGAGCAGCAGTGCGCGCGGCGCTCCCCGGCCCATGCGACCTTCAACCACGGCGGGCGGTGCCCGGCCAAGGCCCGCCGCGACGCGGGCCCGGCCGACGCCTCAGAGGCCGTACTTCGGGAACGAGCCGAAGAAGCCGTGCTCGTGCAGGCCGTGGCCGACGCGCCGCTCGCCGCCGGGGCCCGAGAGCTCGAAGCGGGCGGCGTGGTCGACGATGCCGAACCAGCCCCACGAGGCGAGTTCCTCCATCGTCCACTCGCGCCCCTGCACGACGAGCGGCCCCTGCCACATGCCGTGGCGCCAGTCGGCGTCCATGCCGTAGCCGGTGCCCACCGCGACGAAGCAATGCGTGAGCGGCACGACGCGGACCTCGATCGGGCCGCCGGGCGCGCCCGGGAAGCGGATCGTCGAGGGCTTCGAGATCATGCGGGTACCCGGGTCGAGCTCGTGCTCGACCTCCGGGCGCCCGAGCCACTCGGGCGCGCGCGACGGGTCGTGCCAGATGCGCATCGCCTCCTCCATCGGCCGGCGCCCGTCGGGCTCCTCGTGCACGATGTAGAGGATCGAGTGGTCGTCGAACTGCATCGGCGCGTAGTTCCACATGCCGACCATCTGGCCCTCGCCCTGCCGGATGCCGGGGTGCTCGGGCTCGCCGACCGGGCGAACGCCCCAGGATCGATCACGGGTGCCCTTCCAGCGGTCGGGCGTGACCTCGAAGCGCTCGCCGGCCACCTCGAGAGTGCCCGTCCACGTTCCGGTCTGGGCGAAGCGCTGGGTGTCGAAGAGTACGCGGCCGTGGCGACGCAGGTACTGGCGCGGCTCGAGGAAGGCCTGGATCGAGCCCTCCCAGCGCAGGTCGCAGGCGATGCCGTGCTCGCTCGGCTCGAGCAGGAAGCGGAGCTTCCGCAGCGGCTCGATCACCTCGACGCGGAACGGCCCGACGCTCGTGTCCATCCGGTCGCCGAGCTCGCGCGAGGCGCGCACGACCAGGTGGCGACCGCCGCGGCGCACGACCGCGAACGCGTCCTGCACCGCGAGATTCGGGTACTGGCCGAGCCCCATGACCATGAAGAGGTCGTCGCTCGAGGCGTGCAGGTTGAAGTAGTAGCGGTCGTAGAAGTTGCGGTCGCTCGTCGCCGCGTGCCGGATCGGCTCCGCGACCTGGTGGAGCGGGTAGTCGTCCATCGAGGAGAGCACGCGGCTACTCCGTCCGGCAGGAGAAGACGAGACTCGAGTTGTAGTAGTCGCGCGGGGCGACGTTCTCGGCGAGCCGGTAGCCCTGGGGGCACGCGGCGGCCGCCGCCGCGTAGCAGTCCTCGAGCGAGCGCAGGATCCCGTCGCACTGCACGTAGTGGTAGGGGTTGCCGTCGCGACCCCAGATCGGAACCGCCTTCACGGCGCAGCCGGAGGCGAGCGTCGAGGCGAGGGCGAGGGTCGCGGGGATGAAGCGTCTCATCGTGTCCTCCGGGAGCGGGTCCGGCGTTCGGTCTCGTTCAGGCCTGCGTGAGGCGGATGACCGGGATGTTGCGGGTCGTGCGTCCCTGGTAGTCGTCGAAGTCGGGATACATCTCGACGAGGCGGGGCCAGAGCGCCTCCTTCTCGCGGTCGCTCACGCGCACCGCGCGCACCTTCCGCTCGACGTTGCCGACCTGGATCCTCGCCTCGGGGTGGATTTCCAGGTTGCGGTACCAGAGCGGGTCCTTCGCCATGCCGCCCTTGGAGGCGACCACGATCACGTCGCGGCCGTCCTCGAGGTAGAGCAGGGCGACCGTGCGCGGCTCGCCGGAGCGCCGGCCGGTGGTCGTCAGCAGGCAGACCGGGGCCCCGCGCAGGAACTTGCCGCCGAGCCGCCCGCCGGTCAGCCGGTAGACCCAGGTGTTCGCCGCCGTCATCGCCTTGATGACGACGTTGGCGAACTTCTCCTCGGTCGGGGTCCAGGGCCTCAGTCTCGTCTCCGCCATGCCCCCGTTTGACCCAAGGGCACGGGAAAGTCGAGGACCCGGACCCCGGGACAAGGCCCCCCGGCGGGTCCGGCCGCGGTCGCGGTCCGGGCGGCTGGCGAGGGTCCGGCGGAGGTGCCAGCATCGGGTCGATGCGCGTGCGCGACCTGATGCAGCAGCCCGTCGTGAGTCTCGACGAGTCGGCGGAAATCGACCTCGCCGACGGCCTCATGCGGATGGACCGGATCCGCCACCTGCCGGTGCTCTCCTCGGACCGGCTGGTCGGCATCGTGTCGCAGCGCGACCTCTTCCGCGCCGGGGTCGAGCGCTCGCTCGGCCGCGCCGACGAGGGGCCGCCGAGCCCGAGCCTGCTCCTTCGCGACGTGATGAACCGCGAGGTCGTGACCGCGCATCCCGACGCGGACCTCGCGAGCGCCGTCGAGATGCTGCTCCAGCGGCGCATCGGCTGCCTGCCGGTGGTCGAGGACGGGCGGCTGGTCGGCCTGCTGTCGGAGACCGACTGCCTGCGCCACCTGGCGACGCTGCTCGAGTCCCGCGCCTGAGCCGCTCTCTGGCGCTCCCGCCGGAGCGCGCTACGTTCTCGCGTCGAGGACCCGTCCAGCGGCGTCCGGAGGAGCCCGAGCCATGATCCTTCGCCCCATCTTCGTCCTGCTCGCCGCAGCCGCGCTCGCCGCTTGCTCCGAGGTGAGCAGCAACCCGCCTGCAGGCGACGGCGGCGCGCCGCCCGAGGTCGTCGCGGCAGCCCGCGACTGGCCGCTGCCCGGGCGCGACTACCGCAACTCGCGCGCGACCTTCGACACGCGAATCGACTCGACGACGATCGCCTCGCTCGCACAGGCCTGGAAGGTCGACCTGCCGGGGGTGGGCGGCTACGGCAACGCGTCGACGACCCCGCTCGTGTTGGGCGACACGGTCTACGTGCAGGACCTCACCTCGGTCACCCGCGCGATCGACCTCGCGACCGGCGCGGTGCGCTGGAAGACGCCCGCGTGGGGTCCGACGATCGGCCCCAACGGCGTCGCCGTCGGCTGGGGCAAGGTGTTCGCGAACAAGGGTACCGACCGGGTGAACGCGCTCGACCTCGCGACCGGTGCGGAGGTCTGGGAGCGTCCGATCTCGCGCACGCAGACCGACGGCGTGGACATCCAGCCGCAGGTCTGGGACGAGAAGGTCTACGTGAGCTCGGTCCCGGTGAGTCTCGACGGCATCTACGTCGGAGGCGACCGCGGCACCCTCTACGCGCTCTCGCAAGCCGACGGCTCGACCCGGTGGAGCTTCGACACCGTGGACTCGCCGGACCTGTGGGGCAATCCCGAGGTGAACTCGGGCGGCGGCGCCTGGTTCCCGCCCTCGATCGACGTGTCGAGCGGCCGGATGTTCTGGGGGATCGCGAACCCGGCGCCCTTCCCGGGCACCGCGGCGTTCCCGAACGGTTCGAGCCGCCCCGGACCGAACCTCTACACCGAGTCGACGGTCTCGATCGACGCCCGCACGGGCGAGTTGCAGTGGTACAACCAGGCGATCCCGCACGACATCTTCGACCACGACATGATCCTGACGATGGTGGTCGACGCGAAGGTCGGAGGGCGTCCGCGCACCATCGTCGTCGGCACGGGGAAGATGGGCCGCGTGTACGGTTACGACCGCGAGTCCGGCGAGCTCCTCTGGAGCACGCCGGTCGGCCGGCACGAGAACGACGAGCTCACCGCGCTCGCCGGTCCGACCGTCGTCTTCCCGGGCACCTTCGGCGGCGTCATCACCCCGCCGGCCCACGCCGACGGCGTCGTCTACTGCGCGGTGATCAACGCGCCCAGCACCTACTTCCCGAACCGGCCGGGCTACTTCGGCTCGGACATCGGCACGAACGATGGGCAGGTGGTCGCGATCGACGCGTCGACCGGCGCGATCCTCTGGGACGTGTTCGTTCCCGGGGATCCCTTCGGCGGCGCGACGGTGGTGAACGACCTCGTGCTGACGGGCACGTTCCAGGGGCAGATCCTCGCCCTCGACCGCGCGACCGGGCGCACCGCGTGGACCTGGGAGGCCCCTGGCGGCATCAACGGATGGCCGGCGGTCGCCCGCGACACGCTGCTGTGGCCGATCGGGCTGTCGAGCCCTGCGCAGCTCGTCGCGCTCCGGCTGCCCTGACCGCCGCCTCGCACCGAGGTGCCACGCGCCTCGGTGCGGTCCGACCCGCGGTGTCGAGGCCCCGGTCGTGCACGCGACGCCGCCCACGGGCCGGCCGAGGGCGGCCGTCGCCCGACCGTCTCAAGTGCAGGTGCCGTCGCGTCGGAGTTCGGCGAGCGTCGCGTCGTCGAGCCCGAGGATCCCGCGGAGCACGGCGTCGGTGTCGGCACCGAGGCGGGGGGCCGGGCCGGCCGGCGTCCGGCGCTCGCCGGTCCGGATCGGGTTCGCGCAGTGCAGCACGCTGCCGACCTCCGGGTCCTCGACGCGGACGAATGCCGCGCGCGCCGCGAGGTGGGAGTCGCTGCGCAGTTCGAGCGTCGAGAGGGCGGGCATCGCCGAGATGCCCGCCGCCTGCAACTCGGTCGCGGCCTCCCACGGCCCGCGCAGGCGGGTCCACGCCGAGAGCCGCTCGTCGATCTCGGCGCGTCGCGCGAGTCGTCCCTCGAGTCGCTCGAGGCCGGGGTCGAGCGGCCAGGCGAGCAGGCGGCGCAGCGCCTCCCACGCGCGCGCGTCGACGACGGCGATCGCGACCCAGCGATCGCGGCCCGCGCAGGGGTAGACGTCGTGGGGGCAGGCGAAGGGCACCGCGTTTCCCGAAGCGCGCGCGGCCCGCCCGGTGAGCGGCCCCTCGAGGTAGGCCTCGCCCTGCAGCCAGGCAGCGACCTCCGTCTGCGCCATCTCGATCGCGGCGCCCGTGCCGGTGCGCGCACGCCGCCGCAGCGCCGCGAGCACCGCCACGAGGCCGAGCTTGCTCGCGACGTGGTCGGGATGGTTCAGCGACGACCCCGCGGGCCACGGTGCATCCGGGTGGTTCTGCAGCCGGGTGACGCCTGCGAACGCGGACACGAGGGGTCCGAAGGAAGGCGCCCGGTCGAGCGGTCCGCCCCGACCGTAGCCCTGAGACGAAAGCCAGATCACGTCCGGCCGCCGCGCGCGCACCGCGGGCTCGTCGAGCCCGAGCGCGGTCGCGACGCCGCCGCGGTGGTTCTCGATCACGACGTCCGCGGTCGCGCACAGGTCCAGCGCGACCTCGCGGCCCCGCGGCTTCGCGAGGTCGATGCAGACGCTGCGCTGGCCGCGGTTCGCGTCGTTGAACATCCACGAGCGGTTCGGCGTCTCGGGTTCGACCGTGATCCGGCGCAGGAAGTCGAGGTGCGAGGGCGACTCGATGCGGATCACCTCGGCGCCGAGTTCGGCGAGCAGCCAGCCGATCTCGGGCACGGCCGCGCCGACGCCGAGGTCGATCGCGCGGAGGCCGGCGAGGGTCGCGCAGGCGGGTGCCGCCGTGGGGCGTTCCGAGGACGGGCGGGCGTCGGGTCCGTCTTCGCGGCGTGCCTCGGAGCGCGTCGACTCCGGCCCCGAGCGTGTCCCGGCGTCCCGGGGAGGCCATGTCGCGACTGCGGGCGCCGCGGAGCTCGACTCGCCGCCGCGCGCGCCGCGGACGGGAGGTTGCGGCGCGGGGCGCGCGGGAGCGCGCGGGACGCCCTCCATCCGCAGCGGCGTGCGCGCGACCGGTGCGTCGCCGAGCGCCGGAAAGCCGGTCGCGACGAAGGCCCGCCGCGCGCTCGCCTGCTCCGAGGATCGGTACTCGTCCGGCGACTGCACCGGCGCCATCGGCACCCGCAGTCGAGACGCAGAGCGCAGGACCTCGGCGAGGCTCCGGTTTCGCAGCGCATCCGCGGCGAAGCGCCGTCCGATCGCGAGCCCCGCCTGCATGGCGATCGAGCTCGCGGCCGGCAGTGGCGCGATGCGGGAGACCGCGGCGAGGGCGGCAGCGGCGGCCTTCGCCGTGTCGGCCGGGAGTCCGGCGAGCCGTCGTGCGACCGGCGCCGGCGTCGCGGCGACGACCGACGCGCCGACGGCGGCGACCGCCGCGTCGACCGTGCGCCGCGCCCGCGTGGCGAGCCCCTCGCCCGTGTCGGCGTCCGTGCGTTCCTCCGCCGGCCCGCGCAGCAGGCGGAGGAACGCGGCGAACTGCGCCGGGGTCGCCGGCAGCGCGCGCACGTAGCCGTCGGCGACCGGCAGGACCAGGTAGGCGCCGTCGGCGTCGCGCGGCAGGTCGTCCGGCAGCAGCGGGTACAGCTTCGCGTAGTCGGCGACCGGCACCGACCACGGGTGGAGCCCGCACAGGGCGGCCTCCTGCACGGAGACCTCGACCGTGCGGCCCCGGCCGTCGCGCGCGCGGTCGAGGAGGGCCGCGAGGAGGCCCGCCACCGCGGTGGCCGAGGCCGCGTCGTGCGCGAGGTGGCCCGGGATCCAACAGG
>JAGWVP010000161.1 GCA_018970825.1 bacterium
CGACGTCACCCTCGCTCCGTAGAGTTGCTCTGTCGACGTCCGGCTCCGGTCGTCGCCGCGCGCGGCTCTCGGGCTCCGCCGAGGTCCGAGCAGAGCCCGCCCGACACTACCCCCCGAGCTTCACGATCCTCTCGAAGGCCGCCTTCGGCAGCGGCATGACGCTCAACCGCGACTGTTTCACGAGCGGGATGTCGCAGAGCTTCGGGTCGGCCTTGATGTCGGCGAGCGTCACCGGTCGCGCGAAGCTCTTCTTCGGCACCAGCGTCACCGCGAGCCAGCGCGGGTCGTCGGCGGTCGGGTCGGGGAAGGCCTCCTTCGCGACCTCGCAGAGCCCGACGACCTCCTGGCCCACGTTCGAGTGGTAGTAGAGGACCTGGTCGCCCTTCTTCATCGCCTGGAGGTTGTTGCGCGCCTGGTGGTTGCGGACGCCGTCCCAGGTCGTCTTCTTGTCGCGCAGGAGCTGCTCGAAGGGGTACTTCGTCGGCTCCTGCTTCACGAGCCAGAATCCAGCCATCGTCGTCTCCTCCGCGGTTCCCCGCGGTTCGCACGCGGCCCGAAGCGAGGACGGCGGCGGGGCTTTCGCCGCCGCCGCCGTCCAGGTCGGGCTTCGCTCGTCGCCGGGGCGACCTCTCAGAGCGCCGCCTCGAACAGGCCGGCTGCACCCATGCCGCCGCCGATGCACATCGTGACGATGCCCCAGCGCTTCTTGCGGCGCTGCAGCTCGAGCAGCAGCGTGCCGGTGAGGCGCGCGCCGGTCATGCCGTAGGGGTGGCCGATCGAGATCGCGCCGCCGTTCGGGTTCAGCTTCTCGGGGTCGATGCCCATGCGGTCGCGGACGTAGACCGCCTGCGAGGCGAAGGCCTCGTTCAGCTCGACGACGTCGATGTCCTGCATCTTGAGGCCGTGGCGCTCGAGCAGGCGCGGGATCGCGAAGACCGGGCCGATGCCCATCTCGTCGGGCTCGCACGCGGCGTAGACGCAGCCGCGGAAGAAGCCGAGCGGCTTGATGCCGAGCGCCTTCGCGCGGTCGGCCGACATGAGCAGGTTGATCGAGGCGCCGTCGGAGAACTGCGAGGAGTTCCCGGCGGTCACGCTGCCGCCCTCCTTGAAGGCGCCGGGCAGCTTCGCGAGGCCCTCCGCCGTCGTCTCGGGGCGGTTGCACTCGTCGCGGTCGACGACGACCTCCTTCTGGGTCTTCTCGCCGGTCGCCTTGTCGACGACGAGCATCGTCGCCTTCATCGGCGAGATCTCCTCGGCGGCCTTGCCGGAGGACTGGAAGGCGGCGGTGCGCTTCTGCGAGAGCAGCGCGAGCTCGTCCTGCTTCTCCCGGCTCACCTTGTAGCGCTCGGCCACGATCTCCGCGGTCTGGCCCATCGGCATGTAGACGTCGCGCTTGTGGTCCATGAGCCACGGGTTCGACAGGTTCTTCATGTTGAGGTCGTTCTGCATCATCGTGATCGACTCGATGCCGCCGCCGATCACCGCGTCCGCGCCCTCGACCTGGATCTGGTGGGCGGCGACCGCGACCGCGTTCAAGCCCGACGAGCAGAAGCGGCTCACCGTGCCGCCGGGCACCGTGACGGGCAGGCCCGCGAGGATCGCGACGTTGCGGCCGACGTTGAAGCCCTGCGGCCCCTCGGGGAAGCCGGTCCCGATGATGACGTCCTCGATCTCCTTGGGGTCGAGCTGCGGCGTCTTGCGCAGGACTTCCTTCACGCAGTGGGCCGCCATGTCGTCGGGCCGGGTCTGGTTGAACGAGCCGCGGAACGACTTGGCGAGACCCGTCCTCGCGGTCGCGACGATCGCCACTTCACGCATTGCCATCGACTGATCCTCCGGTGGGATTGTGACGGGCTCGCCCGGCGCGTTCCGGACGCGACGGCGCTCCCCGCATTCGACCCGGACAAGGCCCGGGCGGACCCCCGTAGGTCGCACCCCGGACCCGGCGATGCAAGGGTATCGGCATCGACGGTGCCGACGTTTTCGCGGGTCGCACGCTGCTCGACCCGGCGTCCGCCCGGGCGCCCGCGCCGTCCAGGGGGGACGGAGCCCTCAGCCGCGGGGCCGCCGTCGGCGCCCGGTGTCCGCGACCGCGGCCTTCTCGTTCGCGCGGTGGCGCTCGAGTCCCAGCAGGTCGTTGAAGTCCTCGAAGGGGTAGATGCGCTCGAGCATCGAGGTCGTGCTGCCCTCGCGCCGCAGCGCCGAGAACACGTCCTCGACCGCTCGCGCCTGCGCGAGGATCGCCGCGACCGGGAACACGATCAGGTCGAAGCCGCGCTCGTGGAGCTCGCCGCGGCCGAGGAGCGGCGTGTGGCCGCGCTCGACCATGTTCGCGACCTTGGGCCCGGGGATCGCGAGCGCGATCGCGTCGAGCTCGCCCACCGACTGCGGCGCCTCGACGAAGACCGCGTCGACGCCGAGGTCGTAGGCCATGCGGCCGCGGGTGATCGCCTCCTCGAGGCCGAGCGGGCCGCGCGCGTCGGTGCGCGCGACCACGAAGAGGTCGATCGAGGGGCGCAGGTCGAGCACGGCGCGGAGCTTCGCGAGCCACTCGGCGCGCTCGACGACGGCCTTGCCGCTCATGTGGCCGCAACGCTTGGGCCAGACCTGGTCCTCGAGAAAGAGCCCCGCCGCCCCGGCCTGCGCGTACAGCTCGGCCGTGCGCACGACGTTGGGGATGCCGCCGTAGCCCGTGTCGGCGTCGACCAGCACGGGCGCCGGCACGAGCCTGCACAACCTGCGGGCCGCGTCGGCCATTTCGGCCTGGCCGAGGAGCCCGATGTCGGGCTCGCCGAGCAGGGAGGCCGCGACCGCGTAGCCGCCCATGAAGGCGAGCGGGAAGCCGGCCTTCGCGACCAGTCGCGCCGACACGCCGTCGTAGAACCCGCCCATCACGAGCGGCTGCTTCTTCGCGAGAAGCGCCCGCACGACGTCGGCGCGGGTCGTGCGGCGAGGCGACGTCGGCTTCGCGGGCGTGGTCGAGGCGGCCATGGGCCCGACCCTACGCGAAGCGCTCTCCGGGCCTCAAGCGGAGCCCGTCGCGGCCCCGGCGGTCGCCCGTGGCGGCGCCGTCGGCGCGGGTGCTACCCGGGTGGGCGTGGAGACGATCGGCCGCTGGTTCGGCGTGCATGCGGCCGGATCCACCGTGCGTCGCGAGGTGGCCGGCGGGGCCGCGACCTTCGTCGCGATGGCCTACATCGTGGTCGTGAACCCGGCGATCCTCTCGTTTGCCGGGATCCCGGCCGGTCCGAGCACGATCGCGACCATCCTCACCGCGGCGTTCGGCACGCTGCTCATGGGCCTGTGGGCGAACCGGCCGATCGCGGTCGCACCCTACATGGGCGAGAACGCGTTTCTCGCGTTCGGGCTCGCGGCGATGCACGTCACCTGGCAGCAGCGGCTCGGCACGGTGTTCGTCTCCGGCGTCGCCTTCCTCGTGGTCGCGGCGGCGGGCATCGGACCCTGGCTCGCACGCTCGATCCCGACGAGCCTCAAGCACGCGTTCGCGGTCGGGATCGGCCTCTTCCTCATGCTGGTCGGCCTCTACGAGGCCGGCATCGTCACGAGCGGTGCCACGGGCCAGCCGGCGTCGTCGCTGGCCGACGCCTCCGGCCTGCTGCGCGCGCCGCCCGCGGCGCTGCGCCTCGGCGACGTGCGCGACGGCCGCGTGCTGCTCGCGATCGCGGGCTTCCTGCTCGTCGTGGTCCTGCAGGCGAGGCGCGTGCGCGGCGCCATCATGCTCGGCATGGTCGCGACCGCGGTCGCGGGCCGCCTCGCGGGCCTCGGCGAGGCGCCGCACGCGGTGTTCGCCCGGCCCTTCGGCGGCGATCCCGGACTGTCCTCGATCGCGCTGCGGCTCGACGTCCCCGGCGTGCTGACGGCGAGCTTCCTGCCGGTGCTCGTGACGCTGCTGCTCGTGAGCTTCCTCGACACCGTCGGCACGCTCGTCGGCCTCGGCGCGGCCGGCGACATGCTCGACGAGCGGGGGGATTTTCCCGCGATCGAGCGCCCGATGGTCGTGAACGCACTCTCCTGCATCGTCGGCGCGCTTCTCGGCACCTCGACGTCGGGCGCCTTCATCGAGTCCGCGGTCGGCATCCGCGAGGGGGCGCGGACCGGGCTCGCCTCGGTCGTGACGGCTGCGCTGTTCGCGGCGACGCTCTTTCTCGTCCCGCTCGTCGAGCCCCTGCAGCGGCTCGCCTACGTGTACGCGCCCGCGCTCGTCGCGGTCGGCATCGCGATGCTGCCGGCCGTCCGCGGCATCGACTTCGACGATCCGACCGAGGTCGCGCCCGCGGTGGTCGCGATCGCGATGATGGCGTTCTCCTACAACGTCGCGAACGGGCTCACGGCGGGGCTCGTGCTGCACCCGCTGCTGAAGTTCGCGACGGGGCGGACGGCGGAGACCACGGCGGGGGGCTGGCTGCTCGCCGTCGTCTGTGCCTTCTACGGGATCTTCGGGCTTCCCCACTGACGGCGCGATCCGCCTCGCGTCCCGCTCGTCGACGAGGAGTTTGCGCGAACTCGGGGCGCGGAGTCTACTGCCGGGGCGGGTCGCCATGTCGGGGACCCTCGGACAAGGAGATCCGGATGAATCGTCGCGTTTTCGTTCGTGCCTCGGCCGTGGCCGTGGCGGTCGGCCTTCTCGCCAGCGCGCCCGCGTTCGCGAAGGGCAGCAAGGGCCCCGCTCCGAGCGGCTCGGTCAGGATCCAGAAGACCAGCGTCGGGCTCGGCATCGGCGGGAGCTGGGGCGGCGGGACGCTCACCTACAAGGGCAAGAAGTATCCCTTCTCGGTCGACGGCCTCGACGTCGGCGGCATCGGGTTCTCGAAGACCTCGCTGAACGGCTCGGTCTACAACCTGAAGAACCTGTCCGACTTCAACGGGACCTACACCTCGATCGGCGCGAGCGCGACGGTCGGCGGCGGCGGCAGCGTGAGCACGATGCAGAACCAGAACGGCGTGAAGATCCGCATGGGCGGCACGTCGGAGGGCCTGCGCTTCAAGGCGGGCATGGACGGACTCAAGCTCCAGCTGAAGGAGTAGTCGCGCCCCACCCGGGCGAGGGGACGCACGCGATCCACCCCTCGCTCGGGTCGACGCGCTCCGGCAGGCCGAAGCCGGAGTCGCGTCGCAGGTGGCACCAGGCCGCCTGCATGGCCGCGATCGCCGCGTCGAGGCGGTCGCCGGACGGGTCCGCGACGAGGTCGTCCCCGAGGTCCCCCGCGTCGAGCCGGACTCCCTCGGGCCCGAGGCCGCGTTCGAGGGCACGCAGGATCCGCCGTCTCGCCTCCCGGCGACCGCGGTCGTCGCGCCTCGGGTCGTCGGACTTGTACGAGACGCGCTCCACGCGCCGCGCGCTGAAGCCGGGGTAGGCTTCGACCGCGACGCGCGCGGGATCCCCGTGGTGGAGCCCCGGTACGCTCACGCCCGCGCGGAGCAACCGCGGCGCGCCCTCGAGGAACATCCACCCGACGGGGGGATTCACGAACTTGAGCGGGCTGTGGGACCTTGCCGGGAGGTCCGTCGCGCGGTGCGGGAAGCGGTCGCCGACGAGGCGACCCGAACGGCTCGCGTCGAGCACGTCGCGGAACGCGCGGCGGTCGAAGCGGGCGCACCGCCGCACGAGTCCCGCCCAGCGCCGGGGCCACCCCAGCGCGAGGACCGTCTCGCGGGGCAGGCCGAAGGGAAAGTCGAAGCCGCCGATCCAGGGCCCGGGACGCGCGAGCAGGGACTCGAAGCCCGGCCAGTCGGCGAAGGCCTCGATCCGGGCGAGCCGAAGGGTGCTTCCCCCGAGCGTCCCCGAGGCGGCGACGATCGGCTTGCGCGGGCGGGGCGCGGAGGTGAAGTCCACCCCGAGCACGGTGGTCGCCGCTCTCCGCATGCCGTCCGCCCCGGGGCCACGGCGCCCCTGCTCTCGATGGTCCCCTGCCGGGCCGCGGGTCGCAAGGGCCCCACCGTGACCGCCCCCGTCGCCCGCGGGAGCTTCTTCGGCTACAACCGCGCCGCTGCCGCGATGACGTCCCTGCGATCGAGCCCCGAGCCCTCGCCCGTGAGCGTTTCGCCCCGGGTCCGACACGAGGTGGTCCCGGCGTCGCTCGCCGACTGCGACGAGCCGTCGCTGCGGCGAGACTGGGAGTCGCTCGTCTCGACGGGGCGGAACCTCTACGCGCAGTACCAGTCGCCGGCCTGGTTCGACCACCTGCGGGCGACCGGGGCCCCGGGCCTGCTCCCGCCGCTCCTGGTCCGCGGCGGCGACCGGCAGCTCGCCGGGATCGCGCCTCTCGCCTACGGCGAGCGCGAGATCGTGTTCACGACCCGCGAGCGCGTCCTGTGGAGCTCGCCGCTCGAGGTCGTGATGCTGCTCGGCGGAGAGCCGCCGCTCCCCGAGGACCGCGGCGTCGCGACCCGCGTGCTCCACGCGGCCCTCGAGGTCGCACCGGGAGCCGAGGGCCTCTACCTCCACAGCGTGAACTGCGAGGGCTTCCTGGGTCGCCTCGTGCTCTCGCCGGGAGCGCGGGTCGGCGATCTCCTCCCCTATGCTCCCGGCGGGCCGCGTCCCTTCCACTGGCTCGAACTCCCCGGCTCGTTCCGCGAGTGGCTCGGGAAGTTCGGCGCGAAGAAGCGCTACAACCTCCAGCGCCAGCACCGCCTGCTGTCGGAGCATGCGCGAGGCAATCTCGTGATGCGGCGGATCGAGCATCCCCGGGACACCGCCGGCTTCGCGGGTGCCGCGGCGACGATCGTCGAGCGCTCGTGGCAGGGCGAGCTCGCCACCGCGGGCGTCACGCGAACGGCGCGCGACCCCCGCGCCCTCGACGACCTCGCCCGCCGCGGCCTCCTGCGTTCCTACCTGCTGGTCGGGGACGACCGCCCCTGCGCCTTCGTCATCGGCTACCAGTACGAAGACGTCTTCCACTACGCCGAGATCGGCTACGACCGCGAGCTCGGGCGCTTCTCCCCCGGGACCGTCCTGCTCACCCTGCTGATCGAGGACTTGTTCGCGCACCGCACGCCGCGGGCGGTCAACTTCGGGACCGGACAGGCCGGCTACAAGCGCGAGTTCGGCAACCGCGAGGGGCGCGACGCCTCCTGCTTCCTGCTGCGCGACACCGTAGCGAACCGTGCGCGGATCCGCGCGCACCGGGCGTTCCGCGCGTGCGTGGATCTCGC
>JAGWVP010000162.1 GCA_018970825.1 bacterium
AGACGACCTACGAGGGGAAGGAGGTGCGGGTTCGCGGCCGCGTCGCCGAGCGCAACGGTCGTCCCCGCATCGAGGTTCGCGACCCCGGGTCGATCTCGTTGCGCGGGGGAGGGGCGTCGCGCAGCGCCGCCGCAACGGGTGGCGAGCCCGCCCGCCGCATCGTGTCGACTCGCTCGACGGTCGCGCGCCCCGAACCGGTCGCCGACGCCGAGGTTGCGCGGGCGCACGCGGACGGAACTGCCGCCGACGGCGGCTTGCCGGGAGGGCTCGAGGCCGAAGCACCGTCGACGGCCGGCCCGCGGGGCGGGGTGGTCGGGACCGCGGGCGGCGTCGAGCAGCAGGGCGCTCGAAGCGGTCGCGGCGCGGCGGCGTCGGCGGACCCGGTCTTGCCTGACCCGGGAGGCGCCGATCCCGCGACCCCGGCGAGATCGCGCAGCCGCCTCGTGCCCTCGGGAATCGGAGCGGGTGGCTCTTCGTCGTCCGCGGGCGGGCGGGTCCGGGTCGAGGTGGCACCGCCCGCACCGGCCGGCCTGTCTGCCGCCGACGCGGCGGAGCGGCTCGGGCTGCCCGCGGATACCGTCGCGATCGACGATGGTGCGCCGCTCGGCGGTGGTGGGGAACTCGCGCTCCTACGCCAGGAGATCGCAGCCCTCGTCGAGCGGCTCGGCGAGATCGAGGGCGCGATCGGGAACCTCGCCGATCGCCTCGCGGGACTCGAAGACCTCGCCGCCCCGGCGATCGCGGAGCGCCAGGCTCGTGCAGAGTCGGTCGGGGCGCCACCGCTTCCGGCCTCGGGGTCTCCGGGGCTCCACAGGGTCCGTCGCGGATTCTCCGCGAAGCAGGTGCTGCGCCTTCTCGGCGAGCCGCTCCAGGTCGAGGGCAACCCGAACGGCCACTATACCTGGCGCTACGAGGGCGGCCGGGTCGTCACGATCGACCCGGGCGGCGTCGTGGTGTCGGCCGCCGGCTTCTGAGGGAAACGGGGCCGGGCCGGTCAGGCGCCGGGCTTGCCGGCCTGGTCCTTCTCCTCGAGCTTCTCGGCGCTCGCGTCTCCGTCCCTGTTCTCGAGTGCGTCGCGGAAGTCGTGCAGCGATTTGCCGAGGAACTTCCCGACCTCCGGCAGCTTGCCGGGACCGAAGATGAGGAGCGCGATCACGAGGATGACGACGAGCTCAGGAACGCCGAGTCCGAACACGAGGCGGATTGGACACGGTGGCCGCGGTGCTGTCAACCGGCGATCGCGGGGAATTCCCTCGGTCGGGCGGTACACCTCGAGGCTCGATCGCCGACGGTCCGCGTGACGCGCGCCCTCGCGGCGGCTACCACGCGAGCCCGTGGGGCATCCGGGCGAGCATCGTCGCGAAGGCCTCCCTTCGTCCGCGTCGGTTCCGACGTCGATCGGGGGCCATCCGACCGTCGTCGAGACGGTCGACCCCGCGGGGCTCGCGATCGAGATGGTCTGCGTCCGCGATCTCGAGAGTCGCCTCGACCGTCGCAGGCTGCTCGCCGACGAAGACTACGTTCCGCCCTACTGGGCACTCGTGTGGAGCGGTTCGATCGCCCTCGGGCGGCGGCTCGGACGGGAGATCCCGTGCCGGGGCCGGCGGGTTCTCGACGTGGGTTGCGGGCTCGGCCTCGTGTCGCTCGCGGCGGCGAGAGCAGGGGGCGTGGTGACGGCGATCGACCGGGAGCCGGTGCCGATCGCCTTCCTCCGGGCATCGTCCCGGCGTCTCGGGCTTCCCGTCGCAGCCACGGTCGCGGATCTCGAGACCGAGGAGTGGGAGCGCCGGTTCGACCTCGTGCTGTGCGCGGAACTGCTCTACGAGAGCGCGAGGTTCGAGGCGATGGCCGAAGCCCTCGACGCCGCTCTCGCCCCCGGTGGGTCGATCGCGATCGCCGACGCACGACGCGTCGACACGACCCGTTTCTGGGAGGCGATGGCGGCGCGAGGTTTCGTGGGCACCGAGCACGGTACCGACGAGGTTCGCGAGGAGGGGACCCTCGTTCGGATCCGGATCGCGGTCCTGCGCCGTCGAAAGGACGACGCGGGAGGGGTTGACTAGACGCCCTCGGAAACGCGCGCGCCGTCCGCCCAGCGGTACTCGACCTGGTGATCGAGCAGGACGCGGTTGCCCTCGGTCACCCAGCCGAAGCGGGTGGTCGGCTTGCCGTCGATCATGTGGTTCACGAGCTTCACGCGGCTCACGGACTCGCCGGAGTCCTTGGCGACGTGCCAGGCCTTCAGAACGACCTTGCCTCGGGTGGACGCACGGGCTGTTTTCGAAAGCTTCTTCTCGGCCATGGCGTGATTCTCCGTCGGGGGCCCGCGACCGTTCGCGGGGTGATCGGGGAGATAGACGGTGCCTTGCGGGCACGCAAGGTCGGCAGAGAGCGCGGAGCGGGGGGGCGGGTGTGTGAGGGGGGCACCCGCCCCCCCGGTTCGTCGGCGGCGCCGATGGAAGGGGGCGTCGTCCGACTTCGCAGTGACCTGCGCCGGCGGTACCGGGCGATTCTCCGCCCGGCCCGACGAACTCGCGATGCATGTCGGGTGCCAGCTCCGCCGCCAGCCCCCGCAGGAACTTTTCAGGACTCCCGATCAGGCAAAACTGCACGATCTCTCGCGCCCGGCCCCGAATCTCGCAGGAAGGCGGCTCATCGAAGGCTCCCGGATTCGGGTCGCCGGGAGGTTCGACGGGTGACTCGGTGACCGGAATGGCCGGATTGAGCGGTTCGGGGAGAGTCAATCGGTCGATCGTTTAGGCATTCGAATACATGATCCTCGAAAGGAGGGGAAAAAATGAAAAAAACCCTCCCGAGAGGATGACTCGTCGAGTCATGCCGTGCTACCTTCGGCGCTCCCGGCAAAGTTCCGGGGTGTGGTGGCCGATGAATCGGGAGGCCCCGGACTCGTCGAAGCGGACGAACCGGCGGATTCCCGGTGGGGGTGGAGTGGACGGGATCACGCGACGGATTCGTGTCGTCGGAAGGACGGCTCCGGACCGCGCGGGACAGAGGCCCGGTGGAGCCACGAGGCACGCGCCGAGGCAACAGGGGCAGGTCATGTTGGAAGACAGAGACGACAACCAGGCGGCAGCGTTCCCGGCGGAGGCCGAGACCGGAGACTGGAGCGAGGCCTCGCCGGAGGAGGCGACTTCGGGCCAGACGCCCTCCGCCCAGGACATGGGCGAGTTCGAGACCGAGGCCGCCACGACCACGGTCGAGCCCCTGGTCGGCGACCTCGACGTGCTCGGCCGATTCTACGCCGATCTCGCCCGCACTCCGCTGCTCGACCGCGAGGAGGAGCGCAAGCTCACCCGCGAGATCAGCGAGGCCCGCGAGCGCGTGCGCAAGTTGCTCGACGAGCATCGCAAGATCGTCGACGCCACGCTCTTCGAGCGCGGCCGCGGCGTGATCGATCCCAAGGAAGAGTTCCGCGAGCGCGAGATCCTGCTCGTGGCGGAGCGCGCGAAGAAGCTCGCGCGGGGTTCGACCCGGCTCGAGCGGGCCCGCAAGGACCAGCTTTCCCTCGCGAAGACCAAGGCCGAGCGGAACCGGATCGCGAAGGAACTCCAGAAGGAGGTCGTGACCAGGTTCGCGAAGGACCTGAGCCTCCGCCTGCGCACCTACCGGGAGGCCCGCGACCAGATGCTGCGCGCGAACCTGCGGCTGGTCGCCGCGATCGCCCGCAAGCACGCCCGCCGCGGACTTCCCCTGCCCGATCTCATCCAAGAAGGAACGCTCGGATTGCTGCGTGCGGTGGAGAAGTTCGACCCGGCCAAGGACATCAAGTTCTCGACCTACGCCGTCTGGTGGATCTGGCAGTACATCGCCCGCTCCATCGACAACGACCGTTCGGTGGTGCGGACCCCGGTGCACTGGCACGAACTGCGCCGCAAGGTCGGCCGTCTCTCCCAGGCGCTCGAGAGCAAGCTCCACCGTGCGCCCTCGAAGGACGAGATCGTCCAGGCGGGCGGCATCGACCAGAGCCAGCTCGACATGATGGCGGAGCCCGCGCACGTGCTCTCGCTCGACATGGAGCTCGGCCACGACGACGACCGCACGCTTGCCGAGGTCATCCCCGACGAGCAGGGCGACCGTCCCGAGGCACGCAGCGTCGCCGGCGACCTGTCGCGCCACCTGGAGACGGTTCTGACCGAGCTTCCCGACCGCGAGCAGGCGATCATCCGCCTGCGGTTCGGGCTCGACGACGACCAGGTCGAGACACTCGAGGAGATCGGCGTCCGCTACGGCGTGAGCCGCGAGCGAATCCGTCAGCTCGAGGCGAAGGCGCTGTCCCGCCTGCGCGACCTCTGTGGCTCGGCCGGGCTGGAATCCTTCCTCGAAGCCTGAACGCCCGGCGCCTGCCGGGAAGTCGTGAGCAAGGGGGGCGGGCAGGACGCCCGTCCCCTGGAGAGAGAAGCGTGGCGGGCGGAGACCGGTTCGCAGCCGGCGCCCGGCACCTTCCCGTTCGGGTCGTTCCTCGTCCGGAGCGAGACCGGCGTCGGCGCCCGCGGGGCTGCGTTTCATCGGAACGGCCCCTGGTGTAACGGGTCGAAGCCATGGGTTCATCGAGCATCCGGCGAGTCTCCGGCACGCGGGAGGTTCGCCCGGACTCGCGGACCCGAATACTCGAACTCGCCGTGGCGGCGATCGACCGTGGCGGCGAGCCCGCCGTCCGTGTCTCGGAGATCTCGGCGGCGGCCGAAACGGCGGTCACCTCCCTCTATCATCACTTCGGCAGCCGCGAGGGACTGATCGAAGAGGCGCATGTCGAGCGCATGATCCGCGGTTACCGGGTCGGCACGGAAGAGTTCCGCCAAGCCTCCGTCGAGTGCCGGTCGCGCGCGCAGTTCCGCGCGCTCGTCCTGCGGATGACCCGGGAAGCGAGCAGCTCCGAGCGCAGGATGATGCGGCTCGCGCGTGCGAACGCGGTCGGCTCCGCCTTCGGTCGGCCGAATCTCTTTCGACGGATCACGGACGTTCTGGAGCGGATCGAGATCGACCGCGCCGAGGTGCTCGCGATGGCGCAGCGCCGAGGCTGGCTGCGGGCGGACATCGACCCCCGGGCGGTCAGCGCCTGGTACTCCTCCGTGGTCTTCGGCCGCGCGCTCGTCGACTTCGAACGTCCATCGTGCGACGGGCCCGCGTGGCTCGCACTCACGATCGAGGCCTTCGACCACATCGGCTTCGGCCCCGGGGCCCCGCGCGGCCGGAAGACCTCGGCCCGTGACGCCGGCGGCCCGGCCGCCGCCGGGGACCGGGAGCGAGCGAGGGCGAAGAAGGAGGCGAAGCCCCGGGGGAAGCCCGGTGGCCGCGGCGGGCGCTCCGCCGGCGACCCCGTCGCCATCGGAACTCGCGCCGGGTGGAAGGCCGTCCCCGGACCTCGCGGCGGGCGCTGACGCACCCGGCATGTTCCCCGCGAGTCAGCCCGTCGGCGTCGGCCCTCCCCGCGAAAACACGTCGGGGTCGATCGCGGGGAACACGTCGTCCCGCCGTTCGACCTCCGCGAGCCATGCCTCGTCGATCGCGCCTCGTCGCAGGTCGTCGTGCAGCCGCGCGAATCGGCCCAGGTGGGCGCGCACGCGAGCCTCGGCGTAGCTCGCGGCGGTGCCGCGCGAGATCAGGAACGGCCAGTCGCTCGCCTGAGCGAGCAGGAGTTCGCGCGCGGCCTGCGAAAGCGCGCGTCTCGCGAGACCGGTCGAGCCGCGAAACTCGCCTGCGAGCGCTCTCATGCGCTCGCAGGCCCCGTCGAGGTGGCGCAGGATCCAGTCGTTTCCCGGGGCGACCCAGACCGACGCGTCGCCGTGCTCGCCCCAGCTCGAGGGAGCCGGCATCGCCTCCTGGACGACCGGGTTTCGCGCGAGGTCGTCCGACGGTGTCCCGAGTTCGAAGCCCGCCGAAGCGGCCCCGATCCGTCGCACGACCCGGTCGAGCCAGGCCGGCCCCTCGAACCACCAGTGACCGAACAGTTCTGCGTCGTAGGGCGCGAGCACGACGGGGGGCCGTCGCATCAGGTGCGAGGCGGCGGCGATCCTGCGGGCGAGTCCGTCGACGAAGTGGGCCGCGTGCCGCTCCACGCGTTCGGCCGCGAGGTCCGGGTCGTAGATCTCCTTCTCCACGCCCGTGCCGGTGACGCGTGCGTACTTGAAGCCGACCGGCACCGCGGTCCCGGTGGGAGGCAGGAGGGCCCGCAGTTCGTCGACCGGTCGCTCGAAGCCCAGGTCGACGTGGAAGTCTCGGTAGGCGGGATCCCCGGGGTAACCCTCGACTGCACTCCAGACGGCGCGCGACGTCTCCGCGTCGCGCCCGTAGAACGCGACGCCCGCCTGCGTCGCGACCGGGGCGAAGGTGGCGTTCAACGGGGCCGGCACGGCGTCGAGCAGCCCGTGGGACTCGAGAACGCTCCAGCGAACTCCGTGTCCCGCGAGCACCTCGTCGAGCCCCGGCGTGAAGCCGCACTCCGGCAGCCAGAAGCCCGCGGGATCCCGCCCGAAGAATCGCCGGTGTTCCGCGATCGCGGTCGCGACCTGCGCCTCCACCGCCCCGGGACTCGCCGCGAGCAGCGGCAGGAACCCATGGGTCGCGCCGCAGGTGAGGAGTTCGAGGGATCCCGCCTCCTGCAGGCGACGGAAGGCCGGGACGAGGCGGAGGTCGTGCTCGTCGACGAAGCACTCGCGCGCGCGACGGAAGCCGTCGCGATGGAGCTCGACCACGCGCCGCAGCCGCTCGTCGCCCGCAGCGCGGACCAGCTCCCGCTCCGCGAACTCGATCCTCAGGTCGACGTGACGCACGAAACGTCGCTGCAGCAACGGATCGTCGAGCATGTCGAGCAGCGTGGGGCTGAGCGACAGGGAGAGGCGATGCGGCACCTGGTCGCGCCGGAGTCCGTCGATCACCCGAAGCAGCGGGACGTAGACCTCGGCGATCGCCTCGAAGAGCCATCGCTCCTCGAGGAAGTCGTCGTGCTCGGGATGGCGGACGAAGGGGAGGTGAGCGTGGAGCAGGAGCGCGAGCATCGGGCGGTTCGAAGCCATCGAGGCGCCCCCGGTCCGCGCTCAGCGGGAGGAGGGGAGGCCGGGTGAAGCGCCGTGCCCCGGAACGCGGTCGTGG
>JAGWVP010000163.1 GCA_018970825.1 bacterium
GTGTCGGTTCGCCCGTCGCTCGACGTGATCCGGACGTCGAGCGTCATCTTCGCCGGCCGCAGCCCCCCGTTGGCGAGCCGGACCTCGATCTCCATCGTCTCGCAGTGATTCGGGGTGGCGTTGCGGAACACCCCCGGGACGACGCCGACGCCGCCGGCGCCGCCGAAGGCCGCCGCGATCAGCTTGTTCGCGTTTCGGTCGAAGGCGAGCGTGCTGGTCTTGCGCGGCGAGCGGACCTCGAAGGACGACACGTCGGACGGCCCGCAGGCGGGGAGCCGCGGGTCTCGGTTGTTCAGGCAGGCGGAGACCGTGAAGAGGCACGAGTCGGTCGGGCCGCCCGCGTCGCAGGCGGGATCGCCCTCGCGACAGGCGACCTTCGCGATCGGGGCGCCCGCGCGGTCGCGGGCGAGGGCGACGCCTTCGACGCGCCACTCGAGCAGGCACTCGTTGGTCGAGCGCGCGGAGGACGAGCCCGGCATGCAGACGTTGCCCGGGGCCGGCGTCGTGCAGCCGACGTCGCCCGGGGCGGGCTCGCTCAGCACGATCCGGCCGGGCTTCGGGTTCGGGAGCGTCGTCTGCGTCCCGTTCGGCCAGGAGACGCGCAGTGCGCTCGCCGCACCGGCGCCTCCGATCCCGAACACGGCCTCCGCCGGGTCCTGCGAGGCGAAGTTGCCGCCGGCGCGCAGCTCGCGCACCTGCGTGCCCGCCGCGGTGTCGAGCTCGACGCGCGCGCCGATCGACTCCGTGTTGCCGTCCCTCCCGCGGAGTTTCGCGGTGATCGAGGGGAGCATGGGCCCGTCGTTGCGCAGCAGGCGCGCCCCGCCCTGGTTCGGCGAGAGGAAGAGGTCGACGTCGCCGTCGCGGTCGTAGTCGAACGCGACGACGCCGCGGTCGTCGTCGGTCACGGCGGCGCCGAGCGACGCGGCGCTCTCGACGAAGGTCCCGTCGCCGTTCGAGAGGAAGACCCGCGTGGGGTCGGCCGCGAAGGTCGGCACCCAGTAGGACGAGTACCCGTTCACGTGGACGAGATCGACGTCCCCGTCGAGGTCGAGATCCGCGAAGGTCGAGCCCCAGCCCCAGCCGCCCTCGCGCACGCCGGCGGCCTCGGTCGTGTCCTCGAACCGGCCGGACCCGTCGTTGCGGTAGAGGCGGTTGCCCGAGGCGCCCCAGTCGGGGTGCGGGCCGTTCGGGTCGAAGACGGCCGACACGAACCAGTCGAGGTTGCCGTCGCCGTCGACGTCGCCGATCGCGGCGCCCATGCCGTTCTCGTCGTTCGGCACGCCGTTCGCGACGACCGGCTCGAAGGTGCCGTCGCCGCGGTTGTGCAGGACCTTCGAGTTGCCGAAGTCGCCGGTGACGAGGAGATCGAGCCAGCCGTCGCGGTCGACGTCCGCGAAGTTGCCGGTGAAGGTCCACCAGTCGAACACGACCTCGCCCTGCAGCGTGGTGAAGGCCGAGAGGCCCGCGGGCCCGCTCGCGTCGGTGAAGTGCCCGGCGCCGTCGTTCAGCCAGAGGTGACCGGTTCGCTCCGCGAGCTGGGTGATGCTCCCCCAGTAGGTACCCCACCTTCCGACGAACATGTCGAGATCGGCGTCGTGGTCGACGTCGGCGAAGGACGCCGAGAACGAGTTGCCGGGCAGCGCGAGGCCGGTTCCGCCCGCGAGGCCGAAGGTGCCGTCGCGCCGGTTCAGGTACACTCGCGGCGGCACGTCGAGAATGCCGAGCAGGACGAGGTCGATCCAGCCGTCGCCGTCGAGGTCGGCGAAGGTCGGACCCGACCAGAGCCCCGTCGCACCGGTCAGGCCGGCGGTCGAGGTCGCGTCCTCGAAACTGCCGTCGCCGCGGTTGCGGTACAGGCAGGGGAAGCCGGCCTGGCCGCGGGTGACGTAGAGATCGATCCAGCCGTCGTGGTCGTAGTCGCCGGCCGCGACTCCGCCCGCGAAGATCTCGACGTTCGCGGGCGAGTGGATCGCGTAGACGTCGATCCCCGAGGCGGCGGTCACGTCGGTGAAACCGGCCGACGCCGGCCCCGGCGCGAGGCCGAGGAGGGCCGCGCACGCGAGGCTCGCGAAGGCGAGGCCCCGGGCGCCGAGGGACCGACGGCGACGGCGATGCCGCCGGACGGGGCCCCACGGGGCCGGACACGGGGTCTCTCGACGCATGGAAGGCTTCTACCTGCGCCGTCCGGACACGGGCAACGCGCGATTCGTCGCGCCCCGGTTTTTCGGCTTGCCCGCCTCGGGCTTCCCCCCTAGCGTCCGGGAACCGAAGCTGCCGGGCCCGTCGGCCCGGGGCCGGAGTGAATCCCCATGTCGAGAGTCGCCCGCCTCGCCATCGCGATCTCCCTCGTCGCACTCGCGATCCGCCCGGTCGCTGCCTCGGCGGCACCGCCGTCCGCCGAGGAGAGGCGTTGTCTCGTCGAACTCACCCGCGCCGGCACGAGGGTCGCGGAGGCCCGCGCGAACGAGGTCCTGCGCTGCACGCGTGCGGCTTCGCGCGGACTCCTGCCCGCCGGACAGGACTTCTCCGCCTGCCTCGGCGCCGATCCCGCGGGGCGCGTCGCCCGCGCCGCCAACTTGACGGAGGTCGCAGAGGCGCGCTGGTGCGACGACCCGCCCGCGTTCGGCGCGAGATCCGCGGCCGAGGCGAACCGGCTCAACTCGGTCGAGCGCCCGGTGAAGGCGCTCTTCGGCGAGGATCCCGTCGCCGCCTTCTCCGGAGACGGGGTTCCGCGTCGAACCGCCGCGTGCCGCGTCGCCGCGGCCCGCGCCGTGGCCCGCGTGGCGAAGGCGCGACTGCGGTCGTTTCTCGACTGCGCGGAGACCGGCCTCGCTGCGGGCACGATCGACTCGCAGCAGACGCTCGAGGGCTGCGTGGGGGCCGACCCGCGAGGCGACGTGGCGCGCATGGTCGCTCGCACGTCGGCCGACGTCGCCGCGAGCTGCGAGGGCGCCGACGTCGACGAGGCCCTGCCCGGACGCTGTGCCGCGAGCGCCGCCGCCGACGTGGGCGCGTGCCTCGAGCCGGAGGCCAGTTGCGACGTGTGCCTCGGGCTGAACGACGGCGAGCGACTCGCCGTCGGCTGCCACCGCTTCGAGGACGGCGTCGCGATCGCCTACTGCGGCGACCGCCCGGAGGACGACGGGCACTCGGTCGCGCGCGCCTGGGACGAGGCCCTGCTGGCCGCGATCCGGATCGACACCCCGCGGCCCGTCGTCCACGCCCGCAACCTCTACCACCTCTCGGTCGCGATGTGGGACGCGTGGGCGGCGTACGACGCGACGCGCGTCGCCGACCCGGTCCTGCACCGCGAGGAGGCGACGGCGGACGACGTCACGGCGGCCCGCGAGGCGGCGATCAGTTTCGCGGCCTACCGCCTGGTCCGCCATCGCTTCTCGGCCTCGCCCGGGGCGGTCGCGACCGGCCTCGCTCTCGACCGGCTCTTCTACGACCTCGGCTACGACAAGAGATTCACCTCGACGGAGGGGGCCTCGCCGGCGGCGCTCGGCAACCGGATCGCCGCCGCCGTGATCGCCTGGGGGCTCGTCGACGGCTCGAACGAGGCCGGCAAGTATGCCGACCCGACCTACGCCTCGGTGAACCCTCCGCTCGTCGTCGTCGATCCCGGCACCACGATGAACGACCCGAACCGCTGGCAGCCGCTCTCTCTCACGGTGCAGATCGGTCAGAACGGCGTGCCGATTCCCGGCAACGTGCAGGTGAACATCGGCAGCCACTGGTTCGGCGTGCGGCCGTTCGCACTCCGGCGCAGCGCGCCCGGCGAGGCGTATTTCTCGCCCCCGGGCCCGCCGCTCGTCGTCCCGGACCTCGCCGAGTACCAGGACCAGGCGCTCGAGGTGATCGAGAAGCAGTCGCTGCTCGACCCGACCGACCCGACCGTGATCGACGCGTCACCCGGCTCGATGGGAGCGAACTCGCTCGGCGCGAACGACGGGGGCGGGCGCCCGCTGAACCCCTTCACCGGGCTTCCCTACGCGGCGAACCCGGTGAAGCGGCAGGACTACTACCGCGTGCTCGGCATGTACTGGGCCGACGGTCCGGCGTCGGAGACGCCGCCGGGGCACTGGAACACGATCGCCAACGAGGTGGCGGACTCGCCGGGCTTCGTACGCCGCATCGGCGGTACCGGCCCGCTGCTCGACCCCCTCGAGTGGGACGTGAAACTCTACCTCGCGCTGAACGGGTCGGTGCACGACGCCGGCATCGCGGCCTGGGAGCAGAAGCGCGTCCACGACTCCGCGCGTCCGATCTCGATGATCCGCTGGCTCGCCGGGAACGGGCAGTCGTCGGAGCCCTCGGCCCCGTCGTACGACCCGCAGGGCCTGCCGCTCGTGCCGGGACTGGTCGAACTCGTCACCGCCGAGAGCAGCGCGCCGGGCGGGCGTCACGCCCATCTCGCCGACCACGTCGGCGAGGTCGCCGTGCGCGCGTGGCGCGGCGAGCCGGCGGACCCGAAGACGCAGGTCGGCGGCATCGGCTGGATCCTCGCGACCCGCTGGATCGCCTACCAGCGCAAGACCTTCGTCACGCCCGCGTTCCCCGGCTTCGTCTCCGGCCACAGCACCTTCAGCCGCGCGGCGGCCGAGGTCATGACCGCGTTCACCGGCAGCGAGTACTTCCCCGGCGGCCTCGGCGAGTTCGACGCCCCCGCCGACGTGTTCCTGCCGCCGGAGAAGGGCCCGACCGAGATGGTCCGGCTGCAGTACGCGACCTACTACGACGCGGCCGACCAGGCCGGCATCTCGCGGCTCTGGAGCGGCATCCACGTGCGCGCCGACGACTTCGCGGGCCGCCGCATCGGCCACGACTGCGGGCTCGGTGCCCTCGAACTCGCGCTTCGCCACTTCGACGGCACCGCGGTCCCCTGACCGGCGAGGCGCGCGTCGTCCGGGGCCTGCCCGGGCGCGCGCGGCCCGGGCGCCCCTGCGATCGCCTCGCGGTCCCGGGTCGCACGCGAACGAGCCGACGTTCGAAGGCTCCGACGCGGGCGCTCCACGCGCATCGCGCCGGGTCGGCCGCGGAACTCCGGCCCCCCCGGCCGTGCTCCTCAGGCGGCCGCGTTCTCCGCGAACGGCCCGAGGCGCCGTCGCCGCAGCTCCTCCGTCATGATCCGGCGGAACTCCGCGTTGTCGAACAGGAGCAGGAACACCGTTCCGAAGTAACCGTGGGGCAGCTTCGGGCTCTCCTCGAAGTGGCGCAGCTGCGGGTAGGGCCGTGCTGCGTGTGCGTGGTGGTCGGCGTGCCGCGAGAGACCGACCAGCGTGTAGAGCGAGAAGCGCGAGTCCGTGTCCCAGGAGTCGATCGGCGTCACCTTGCGCCCGGCCCGCGCGAGCCCCCAGTGCTCGAAGTAGTTCACGGCCTCGAGCAGTCGGACCGCGATCAGCGCCTGCAGCAGGTGGATCGCGAACGGGCCCGGCCCGAGCATGACGAGCACGAGGACGGCGATTCCCCACTCGAACACGATGCCGTGGAGGCATCGGTTGCCGAGGATGCGCGAATCGTGCCACGCCATGTCCTCGTCGCCGAGCCGCTTGTTCTCGAGCCGCCAGGCGCTGCGGAACTGCGCGGGGACGGTGCGGCGGAAGAACTCGAGGGCGGTCTCGCCGAAGCGTGCGGTCGCCGGATCCTCCGGCGTGCCCACGCGCGCGTGGTGGCCGCGCACGTGCTCGACGGTGAAGTGCTCGTAGAGAACGGTCGAGAGCAGCAGCCGGCCGAGCAGGATCATGTGGTGCTGGGGGCGGTGGACGAGCTCGTGCGCGACGACGATGCCCGAGTAGCCCGAATCGATGCCGACCAGCAGGAGGCCGACGAGCGTACCGACGCTCCAGAAGCCGTGCAGGTGGACCATGCGGACGAGGAGCGCGACGTTCGCGACCTGCAGGGCGACGAGCAGGTAGAGCACGAGGTCGAAGGGCCGCTGGGGCATGTCGGCCGCCGGCTGGCGCAACTCGCCCGGGCTCCTCATGTCGGCGATCACCGAGACGACGACGACGAGGAACCAGGGAAGTGCGGCCCACCAGGCGTGCGGGGCGGTCAGCAGGTAGGCGAGGCAGGTGAGCGGCAGGACGAAGCACAGGAGATGCAGGGTCCAGACGCGCGCGGTCTCGCCCGGTCCGGCCCCGGTCGACCCGCTCTGCTCGATTCCGGGATGTTCGGTGGTGGTCACGGCACACCTCTGACATACGAGTGCGTATGTCGCCATCCCCGGGCCCGGGCGGGCCGACCCGGCGAGGTCGCCCGCCTGTTTCGCTCCGGCTACAGGTGTGACAAGAACCATCATGGCCGAGAAGCCGGAAGGCGACGGGGGCAGGCGCTCCCCCCCCAAGCGCGAGACCCGCGAGGCCCTGATCGCGGCCGCGCTGGCCGAGTTCGCCGAGCACGGGTTCGAGGCCCCGAGCCTCGACTCGATCTGCGCCAAGGCGGGCTTCACCCGTGGTGCGTTCTACGTCCACTTTCGCGACCGGGAAGACCTCATGGTCGCGGTCCTCGACAACGCGCTCGGCTCGTTTCTCGACGCGATGATCGCGAGCGGCGGTGAAGGGGACGACCTCGCCCGCACGGTCGACCGCTTCGCCGGGATCGTGAGCCTGCTGAACACCTCTCCCCGGGGGGAGTCCCCGAGTTCGGAGACGAACCTGCTCGTCCCGGTTCACCTCGCCCAGGCGCTCGATGCCGCGAGGCGCTCCAAGCGGATGCGAACCGCGATCATGGGGGCCCTCGAGCGGGCGTCGCGGCGACTCGAAGAGGTCAGCCGACGCGGGCAGGAGGGGGAGACGGTCCGCCGCGACGTCGATGCCCGACAGGTCGGCGTCCTGCTGCTCTCGCTCGCCGTGGGCGTGCTGGTCCTGCGGGACGGAGGCGTCACGCTCGATGCCCCGGGGCTTCGCCGCACGCTGATGCGACTGCTCGCCCCCGGCGACCTTCCGGGGTGAAGAAATCGCCTTTGCACGCCGGCAGGGCGCTGGTACGGGAAGGGGGAAACGTCGTGCGATACCCCCTGCGGATCGCCACCCCGAAGCCCAGGAGAACGACCCGATGAAGCTCCTTCTTTCCCGCGCGGCCGTCGCCGTC
>JAGWVP010000164.1 GCA_018970825.1 bacterium
ATCCTCGGGCGGAACCTCAAGCCGCCTCGCCGTTCGCGATCGGCGCGTAGGCACGGCAGGGCTGGCCCTTGAGCGACGGGCAGGCCGGGAGCCCCGCGGGCACGCCGTCGACGCCGGGGATCACCGGCAGCACGACCCGCGAGGGGCGGGCCGCAGAGCGCTCGACGGTGTTCACCTGGTTCGGTTGCGCCGGGAGCGCGTCGAAGGTCCAGCGGATCCGGTCGCCGCCGGGCGCCGCGACCACGATGCGGACGCGCGAGCCGGCGCGGAAGACGTGCGCGAACGGGAAGATCTGCACGCGCGCGAGCGCGGGCTCGCCCGACGGCAGGGGCGCGACCGTCTCCTCGCGCCCGTCGAACACCGGCCGGAGCTCGGTCGACTGGCTCTCGTCGATCGCGCGGACCGACGCACGCAGCCAGCCGCTCTGCACGTAGGTCTCGTTGCCGTCGGGCCGCACCTCGGAGAGCGTCACCTGCAGGTCGGTGTCCTGCGCGGTCGACGACAGCCAGAGGTCGACGCTGCCGGTACCCGCCATGACGAGGGTCTCGGCGAGCGGGTCGCTCTCGTAGGAGAGCGCGGTGCCCTGCGGCGGGGCCTCCCACACCCAGTCGGGGTTCGCGTCCCAGCCGTCGCCGCCGTCGGGGAGCGTGGTGACCTGCGAGCGCGACGGGTCGTAGCGGAAGGAGTCGGCGCCGGCGCCGACCGGCTCCGCGTCCGAGAGGCGGCCGCCGCGGTCGAGCCACCAGGTGGTCGCGCGCGTCCCGGGGATCGGCCAGGCGGAGAAGCCCTTCTCGAAGCTCGGGAAGGTCTGGCCGGGAGGCCCGCCCGCGCCGTTCTCGAACAGGATGCGCACCCGCGGGTCGGCTTCGAAGCGCGCGCGCGCCTCCTCGAGGCTCGTCACGCCGGCGTAGCGGTCGCCCTCGAAGGGCGGGCTCGGCGTGCCGAAGACCGAGTCGCCGACCGTGTTCACGAGCAGCCGCTCGAGTCCGCCCGCGTGCGGCACGGTGTCGTCGACGTAGAGGCGCAGGAACTCGATCCAGCGCCCCATGAGGAGCGAGTTCAGCGACTCGGCGTGGCCGCCGTTGGTGAGCGAGAAGTGGGCGTTCGAGACGCCGAAGCGCTCGATCATGTTCGCCGCCCAGCCGCCGACCTGCTCGTCCTGCCAGGCGCCGGCGAAGAAGACCGGCATGCGGATGCGGTCGACGAAGGTCGCAGGCGCGAGCGGGTCGGCGACTGCGGGGACGTAGTACTCGTTCTTCTCGACGGTCTCGAGGATGTCGTTCGTGAAGCCGCGCAGCCGCATGTTGTCGATGCAGGTCTGGTCGCCGTTCTCGAGGCGCTTGCGCGACCACTTCTGGCCGCCGGGCTTGGCGTCGTTCTGCCGGCCCCGGGCCCACTCGAGCGCGAAGCCGTCGTTGAAGATGCCGCCGGGCCGCAGCGTCCCGCGCCCGGTGTCGGAGATCACCGAGAGGGGCGTGATCGCGGCGAGGCTCGGCGGGTTCAGCTGGGCGACGAAGAGCTGGCTGATGCCTGGGTAGGAGATCCCGACCATGCCGACCTTGTGGCCCTTCACCCAGGGCTGCGCCGCGATCGTCTCGACGACGTCGTAGCCGTCGGTCGACTGGAGCGGCTCGAAGAACTCGAACACGCCGCCCGAGCAGCCGGTGCCGCGGATGTTCACGCCGACGGCGGCGTAGCCGAGCGTCGTCGCGATGAGCGTGCCCGGCTGCTTCGCCTCGGGATTCGACGGGTCGTAGCCCGAGTACTCGATCACGGTCGGGTAGGGGCCGTTCTCGGGCGGGCCGGGGAGGTAGACGTTGATCGAGAGCAGCGTGCCGTCGCGCGTGCGGAGGTAGCCGTAGCCGGGGCCGATCTGCTGCTCGGCGTAGGAGGCGGCCTCGGGGTGGTTTTCCCAGTCGGTGACGACCAGCGGGTCGGAGGCGACGAGGGCTGCGGAGCCGCCGGAGACGACGCGGTAGGTGCCGGGGGCGAGGTCGCGCAGCAGGAGGGAGCCCTGGTCGTCGGCGGCGGTCTGCTGGAGGACGCGGCCGGAGGCGTCGGTGAGTTCGAGGGGCTGGGAGGGGGCGGCGTTCACGAGCCAGACCTGGCGGACGCTGCCGTGGGATTCGTAGGGGGCGGGGAGGGCCTTGGAGAGATCGTAGCCGTTCTGGACGAAGGGGGGGGAGGAGTCGCTGCCGCAGGCGCTCGCGACGATCGCGGCGAGGGCGAGGAGAAGGGCTGCGGGCGCGGAGACGCGGGCGCGGCGGGCGCGGTGCGGGGGGCGACGGGGCATGAGGGGCTCCTCGGGTTGGGGCGGGGTTGCGCGTGGACGCGCGCGGCGAACGTAGGAGCGGGCGGAAGGGGCTGTCAACCGCGGACGAGTCGCCTCCGGCGCAGCGTCGACCGCGCGGGTGGGGTCGCGTACCTGCTCTCGATCACCGAGGCGTCCTCCCGTCCGTGAGGGCCGCCGAGCAGCAGGGTTTCGGTCACCGTCGAGGCCGTGCACCGTGCGAAGCGCGGGCGGTCGTCGACGGCTCGCCCGTCTACCGCGCCGGCGTGAACCTCGCCGGCAGGCGCTTGATCCCGTGGATGAAGCCAGAGAGCAGCAGCTCGGGCGGTCCGCTCGCCTCGATGTCGGGCAGGCGGCGGAAGAGCTCCTCGAACATCACCCGGATCTCGCGCCGGGCGAGGTTCGCGCCGAGGCAGAAGTGGGGGCCTCCCGCGCCGAAGGCGACGTGTTCGTTCGGGTCGCGGCGCACGTCGAAGCGATACGGGTCGGGGATCGCGCGCTCGTCGCGGTTCGCCGAGTTGTAGAACATGACGACCTTCTCGCCCTCGCGGATCTTCGTGCCCCCGACCTCGACGTCGCGCGTCGCCGTGCGGCGGAAGTGGATGACCGGGGTCGCCCAGCGCACGATCTCCTCGATCGCGGTGGGAGCGATGCCGTCGAAGTCGGACTGCCAGGCGCGCTTCTGGTCGGGGTGGGCGGTCAGCGCGCGCAGCCCGTGGCTGATCGCGTTGCGGGTCGTCTCGTTTCCGGCGACGACGAGCAGGATGAAGAAGGAGCCGAGCTCCTGTGCGGTGAGCCGGTCGCCGTCGACCTCGGCGTGCATGAGCGTCGAGGTGATGTCCTCGCGCGGCCGCACGAGCCGGTCCTCGCCCATCGCCTGGGCGTACTGGAAGAGCTCGAGCCCGGCGGCCATCAGGCCTTCCATCGTCGTCACGTACTCGGGGTCGCCGACGCCCAGGATCACGTTCGTGAGCTCGAGGATGCGCGCATGGTCCGACGGCGGGATGCCCATCATGTCGCAGATGAGCTGGAGCGGCAGCCTCGCTGCGACGTCGCCCACGAACTCGCACTCGCCGCGGTCGGCGATCGAGTCGACGATCGCGCGTGCCTGCTCGCGGACCTGCTCGTCGATCCTGCCCACCATGCGGGGCGTGAAGCCCTTGTTCACGAGCTTGCGCAGCTTCGTGTGCTTGGGCGCGTCCATGTTGATCATCGAGCCGAAGAACTCGTTCATCTCGACGGGCAGGTCGGCGATGTTGGAGCCCTTGCCGGAGATGAACGTCTCGGCGTCGCGGCTCACCTGCATGACGTCGGCGTGGCGGACGATCGCCCAGTAGCCGGGGCCCTTCGGGAAGCCGGGGACCTCGGGCTCCTCCTGGAAGCTCACCGGGCGCTCGGCTCGGAGCTTCGCGAAGATCCCTTCCCGGTCGGGGCGGAGCCAGGTCTCGGGCTGGCCGAGGCGGATCTCGTCGACGGAGAGGTCGGTCGTGGGGATGGGGATCATGGGGCGGGTCTCCTCCGGGTCGTGCGGGCCTCGCAAGGCGTGCCCCTGCGAAGATGCCCCAAGGTTGCGCCCGGCGCGAGCGAGGGGGCATTCCCGGGGCGGGGCGCAGGGGAGGGCGCGCTTCGAAGGACGCGGTGGGCCTCGGCGTCCGGTCAACGGGCCCCCGAGACGCCGTCGTCGAAGACTCCCGTGCGCATCGACTCGCGGAGGGCGCCGCGGTAACCGGGTGGTCGCGATGGCGCGAGATCCCCGATGAGTCTGCGCGAGGACGCGAGGCCCGTGCTCGCGGGCTGGCGGACTGCGGTCGTCGACCTCGCGATCGGGGCGGCCGCCGCCGAGGTCGCCTTCCAACTTCGCTTCAACCTTCGCGGGGCGTCCGACTGGGACCTCGGGCCCCGGGCGCGGCTCGCCTGGATCGTCGTCACGGCCCTCGCCGTCGCGCTCTCCCGCTTGCTGCGAGCGGTGCGTGTTCGTGCCGCGTTAGGAGAGTCCCTCGACCGGCCGTCTCTCGGCGTCGACTCCGACGCGGCGCTCGCGCGGGCCGGGTTGACGACGCTTGCCACGGTCGCGGCGACGTTCGCACTCGGCGTGGTGCCCGACGCGATCGCCGTCGCGATCCTCGCCGTGACGACCTGGCTCCTGCTGCTCGTCGCCGAGCGACTGCGCCCGCGCCTGCGACCGTGGCGCGACGAGGTCGTGCTCGGGATCGCGTGGAGTGTGCTCGCCCTCTGGTGGCTCTGGCCGCTGCCCTCTGCGTGGGAGCGCTCCTTCGGGCTCGTGCAGCGGGGCGAGCCTCTGGTCGTCGCGGACTCCTACCTGCTCGCGTGGATCCCCGCCTGGGGCTCGCACGTCCTCGGGACGCACCCGTGGCGCCTGTTCGAAGCACCGATCTTCTTCCCGGTCGGCTCCACGCTGGCGCTCTCGGACCACCTCCTCGGGATCCAGCCCCTGTTTGCGCCTGCGTGGCTCGCGACCCGGAACGGGGTGCTGGCGACCAACGCGACCGTGTTCCTCTCGTACCCGCTCGGAGCGCTCGCGGCGTATGCGTTCGCCCGGCGCTTCGCGGGGCGTCCCGCGGCCGCCGTGGCCGGAACGCTCTGGGCGTTCAACGTGTTCCGCTTTCAGCAGGTCGACGAGCGCCACATGCTCGCGAGCTGGGGAATCCCTCTCGCGCTCTTCTTCGCGGACCGGTGGCTCGAGCGGGGACGGTGGCGAGACGCGGCGTGCTTCGCGTGCGCGCTCGCGGTGCAGACGCTCGCCGCTTTCTACCTGGCCTACGCAACCGTGCTCGCACTCGCGGCCTTCGCCCCTCTGGCCCTGCTGCGTCACCGGGCGGTGCTCGACGGACGGAGGCTCGCGGGGTTCGCGCTCGCGGCCGTGGCCGGCCTCCTGCCGTTGGCGGCGACGAGCGTGCCGTACCTGCGGCTGCGCGCGGAGGGGATCCTTCCCGTGTTCGGGGGGCAGGGGGGGCCGATCGCGATCGGGCTCGCACCGGGCCTTCCCGCCTCGCGGATCATGCGATGGGCACGCGGCGAGGGGCCCGGCTGGGTGGGCTGGATGCTCGCGGCGCTCGCGCTGGTGCCCCCGTGGCGTGGGCGCAGTTCCGCGATCGCGATCGGGCTCGCGCTCGTGGCGATGGGGGTGCTCGTCGGTGTCGGGCCGGGTGGTCTGCCGGGGGCGCTCGGGGCGATCTCGCCCTACCGACTGCTCGTCGCGACCCTGCCCGGGTTCTCGACCGTGCGACTGCCCTACCGAATTGTCGTGGTCGCACAACTCGGAGTCGCCCTGCTCGCGGCGCTCGGCTTCGAACGGATCGGGCGGGACGCCTCACCGCGGATCCGTCCGGTTCTCGCCACCGTCGCGATCGCGGCGATGCTCGCGACGCAGGCGGCGCGTCCGGCGCTCTTGCTCGAGCGGGAGACGCTGTGGCGGGACGTGTCGCCCGCGATTCGGTGGCTTTCCGCGAACGGCGACGGCCGGGCGCTGCTCGAGGTGCCCGGCCGTTTCATGATCTCGGCCGCGCAGCGCATGTACTACGGCTCGTTCCACTGGCTTCCACTGGTGGAGGGCTACAGCGGGTACATGCCGCTCACACCGCAGGTCATCCACCGGATGGCGCGGGGTCTCCCTGCCGAGGCGACGGTGCAGGAACTCGTCGACCACGTCGATCTCGGCTGGATCCTCGTGCATCTCGGGCGGATCGAGCCGGGAAAGCGCGCGGAGTGGCTCGGGGCGTTGCCGGCGGGTCTCGAGCCCGTAGGCGTGTTCGGCGACGACCTGGTCGTGCGGGTGGATCGGCCGGTGCGAGAGGATCGCCGCGCGCGCCTGCGCCGCGGTGCGACGGAGAGCTTCGGCGGCGCGCCGCTCGTCCCGGTTGCCGCGCCGTGTCCCGGGTCGATCCGCTGGAAGGGGCCGTCTGCGCGAGTCGAGGGGGAGTCGTTCGAGGCGGAGGTGGAGGTGGAGAATCGTTCCGGTGCCGCGTGGCCGGGGTGGGCGATCGATCCGCGGCGGGAAGTCGCCGTGCACGGCGAGCTCGTGGGGGCGGACGAGAACGTACTGCGGGAGTGGACGGAAGCGCTGCCGGAGGACGTGGGGCCGGGGGAGAAGCTCCGGTTCCCGGTGTCCTTCGGGCAGGCGCCGTCGGAGGTGCGGTGGAGGCTGCGGCTCGGATTGGTGCAGGCGGTCGCGGGGGACCTGGCAGGGTGCGGGGTGGAGGGGGAGGAGGTGGGGGTGGAGGTGCGCGAGGGAGCCGCGGATCGCGGGTGAACGCGCGGGATGGTGCGCTCGCGATGGCGCGGGCTCGAGGAGTCCCGGGGCCTGCGGTGGTCGCTCAGAACCCGTTCAACCTGTCGACCACCGGGATCACGTCGCCGATCGACACGAAGTCGACGACGACGAAGTTCGGGATCCGGCCGGACTCCGCGCGGCACCTTTCGACACGCGGCCACAGCACGTCGAAGACGTTCACCTGCTCCGCGTTCGCGGGATCCGCGAACGGGGTCGAAAGCCAGTGGTTCACCTGAAAGAGCGGGTTCGACGGGCTGCCGCGGAACGGCTTGCAGCTGAAGTCGGCCGGGCTCGTGAAGAAGTAGGGCGTGTCCCAGGAGAGATCGTAGGCGTACTGATACCAGGCAGGAGGAGGCCCGTCGGCCTCGGCCATGACGAGGAGACGGGTGTCCGCGTCGATCATCCGGCCGAGGGTCGGCCAAGGCTCGCCCTCGGGGTGCGCGTAGACGTACCGGATGAGGCCCGACTCGACGAAGGCCGCCTCGGTCGC
>JAGWVP010000165.1 GCA_018970825.1 bacterium
AGCATGAGCCGGCGTGTGTTCGACGGCGTCGCGATGCTCGCGCAGTTCACGAACGTGCGCGGCAAGCCCGCGATCCAGGACCCGGTGATCCGCGACCGGCTCGTGGCGCTCGAGGCGAAGATCCTGGCCGGCGAGTACCACGGCTACCGCCAGCTCACGATGAGCGCGCGCGGCGAGGAGCCGGGCATGGCGGCGCTGGTCTCGAAGCTCTACTCGACCACGCTCGGCTACGACGTCGCGAAGCTCGCGATGGACGTGATGGGCGACCGCGGGGCGCTCGCGCCGGGCGAGCCGGAGGCGCCGGGCATGGGCATGCTCGTCTCGGCCTACATGTGGTCGCTCGGCGTGCTGATCGCCGGCGGCACCGCGAACATCCAGCGCAACATCATCGCCGAGCGCGGGCTCGGGCTCCCTCGCGACGCGGCCGCGTCCGCCGGGAAGAAGTGAGAGGAGCGGGCTCGCCATGGATTTCGGACTCTCGCAGGACCAGGTTCTCCTGAAGGACACGATTCGCCGCTTCCTCGACGCCGAGTGCCCGACGACGCGCGTGCGCTCGGTCATGGAAGGGCCGACCGGTCACGACCCCGCGCTGTGGCAGGGGCTCGTCGGGCTCGGCGTGACCGGGCTCGCGGTGCCCGCCGAGCACGGCGGCGCGGGACTCGGGCTGCTCGACCTCGCACTCGCCGCCGAGGAGCTCGGCTACGCGGCGACGCCGGGCCCGTTCCTCGCGAACGCGATCGCCGCGATCGCGATCGCGGAAGGTGGCAGCGACGCCCAGCGCGCGCGCTGGCTGCCGAGGCTCGCCGACGGTTCGGCGATCGGCACCTTCGCCCTCGGCGAGGCCGACGGGGCTTGGGATCCCGCCACGGTGCAGGCCCAGGTGAAGGGCGGACGCCTGTCGGGGAAGAAGGCGCTCGTGCCCGACGGCTCGACCGCCGACGTGCTGGTCGTGGTCGCGCGCGACGAGAAGGGCCCCGGGCTCTTCCTCGCCGAGCGCGCCGCCTCGGGCGTCGCGACCGGCGACTACCAGGGCGTCGACATGACCCGGCGGCTCTCGCACGTCGCCTTCGAGAACACTCCGGTCGAGGCGATGCCGGGCGGTCTCCCGACCGCCGGGCGCGCGCGCGACGCGGCGCTCGTCCTGCTCGCGGCCGACGCCTACGGCGGCTGCCGCCGCATGCTCGACATGACGACGACGTATTCCAAGCAGCGCGAGCAGTTCGGCCAGATGATCGGGGCCTTCCAGGCGGTGAAGCACCAGGTCGCGAACCTCGCCTGCGAGCTCGAGCCGTCGCTCTCGCTGTGGTGGTACGCGGCGCACGCCTTCGACGCGATCCGCGACCAGTCCGAGCGGCACGCGGCGCTCGCCAAGTCGCACATGACGGACGTGTACGACCGCTTCGCGCGCGACACGACGGAGCTCCACGGCGGAATCGGCTTCACCTGGGAATACGACCTGCAGCTGTGGTTCCGCCGCGCGATCTACGACCGCTCCGCCTTCGGCGACGCGGCTTACCACCGCGAGCGCGCAGCGAAGCTCGCGGGCTGGTGACGGGCGGATTCCCCCGCCCCGGTACCGTCCCGGACCGCAACCCCCTCCCACGGAGATGACGAGATGCTCTCGCTCGGCGACATCAAGCGACACCAGCGGATCCTGGTCGACGGCGACCCGTGGAGCGTGCTCGAGGTCCACGTGCAGTCCTCGACCGCGCGCGGCTCGGGCTCGCTGACGAAGCTCAAGGTCCGCAACCTTCGCACCGGGCAGGTGCTCGAGAAGACCTTCCGCAGCGGCGACAAGCTCGAGGAGCCGAACGTCGAGCTGCGCGCCGTCCAGTTCCTCTACAAGGACGCCGAAGGTTTCCACTTCATGGACACCCAGTCCTACGACCAGTTCGCCCTCTCCGAGGAGGAGATCGGCGAGTCGGGCGGGTACCTGAAGGACGGCATGGAGAACGTGCGCTCGATCGTCTTCAACGAGCGCGTGCTCTCGGTCGAGTTGCCGAACACGGTCGTGCTGCAGGTCGTCGAGACGGCCCCCGCGATCAAGGGCGCGACCGCGCAGGCCCAGACGAAGGCCGCGAAGCTCGAGACCGGACTCGAGATCCAGGTGCCTTCCTACCTCGAGTCGGGCGAGATGGTGGTCGTGGACACCCGCGACGCGCGCTTCGTCTCCCGCGCGAAGTCGTGAGCCCGGGCCGGCCGCGTTGATCCTCACCCGGGACGCGATCCTCGCCGAGATCGCCGCGCGCCGGCTCCGCATCGAGCCCCTCTCGCTCGACCAGGTCGGCCCGGCCTCGATCGACCTGCACCTGGGCGACCAGATCCGGATCATCGACGGCGGCCCCGAGGTGATCGACGTCGACGACGAGGCGGACTTCCGGACGGTGAGCCGGGTGGCGCCACTCGTCGAGCCCTACGTGCTGCCGCCCGGCGAGACGATCCACGGCATCACCCGCGAGCACCTGACGCTCCCCGACGACGTGGCAGGCTGGCTCGAGGGACGCTCCCGCTTCGCTCGACTCGGCCTCATGATCCACGTCACCGCGGGCTTCGTGAACCCGGGCGTGAGCAACCGGCAGGTGCTCGAGATCAGCAACGTCTCGAACCGGAAGCTCGCGATCCACGCCGGCACCCGCATCTGCCAGATCGTGCTGCAGCGCACCGAGGGGCGCGCGGTCTACGCCGGTCGCTTCCGCGAGCAGAACGAGCTCTGAGGCCCGGCCCGGGCAGGTCGAGGGCCGCGCGACCGCGCCGGGGGGGGGGCCACGAAAAACAATTGACAGCCCCCGCGCCACCTCCTACGACGTCCACATGACGAAGCACGTGGCACTCCGGTGGCTGCTCGGCGCCGCCCTCCTCGCCGCCTGCGGCAACGACGCCGACAGCGGATCCGTCGGGCTCTCGGCGAGCGAGATCCCGGTCGCCTACACGCCGCCCGGCGGCTACGGGGACGACTTCCCCGAACCGGTGCTCGCGCGCTGCACCGAGCCGCTCGTCGCAGGCGCACCCGACCTGCGCGGGATGTGGCAGGTGGTGGGCGTCGAGGTGAACGGAGCTCCCGCCCCCGCCGACCATCCCGCCTTCGCGCACTTCGAGCGGGTCGAGCAGTGCGGCGACCGGCTGGTCGTGACCGCCGGCGGCATCATCCACGACATGCGCTGCGACGGCACCTTCGAGAACGGCGTGCACGACGTGCTGGAGCGCGACTACACGACGCCGATCGACGTGATCGCGACCTACGAGGACGGCGTGCACGTGCTGCGCCCGGTCGCGGCGCCGGGCGTCGAGGTCACGCGCCGCCGCGACGGCGCGCAGATGATCTGGAAGTACCTGACGTTCACCGCGCGGCTCGAGCGGCTCGGCCCCCCGGAGATGCCGCCGCCGCGGTGAGCGCAACCAGGCTTGGCGCCGGGGGGCCAGCGCTCCCCCCGGTGGCGAATTCCCGGCCCGGTCGTCTTCTCTCGAGCGCAGCGGTGGGCCGGAGACCCGCGGCCCCCTCGCGGGCAGCGACGGCCCTGACCGCTCGGTATCCGATCGGCCCAGGGCCGCCGCTCGAGTCCGGGACCCGAAACCTCCTCGACATCCGTCGCGCTCCCTGATGTCGTCGCCCCGGGCGCGAACCGGGAATGCGTCCACCGAGGAGGGACCCGACGTGAAGACGATCGGCACGAAGACCCTACGGACGCCCGCCGCACCCCGCGGCATGCACTTCTCGACCGCCGCGCGCGCGCTCCTGCTCGGCGCGACCGCGCTCGCGTGGACGGCCGCCTGCAACGACGGCGCCTCGCCGCCGCCCGCCATCGTGCGGCCGGTGCTCTTCAGCCCCGAGGGCAACAACCTCTGGGCCTACGACACCGAGCCGCCGTTCGAGGCGCAGCGGGTGAACACGGCGAACCACGCCTTCGACGACGACCCGCAGGATCCCGGCGACGTCCCGCAGGACCCGAACGGCTGGGACATCAACGGCCAGGTCTGCTTCCGGCGCGAACGCGGCGCGACGCTCATGGTGAGCGGCGAGGACACCCACCAGCCGGACCCGCCCGCGGGCTGGGGCATCTTCCGCCTCGCCGGTACGAACGTCGGCGACTTCTCGATCGAGCGCGTCGGACGACTCGTCCCGACCTACCAGCCGACCCCCGACGGGCCCGACAACTTCGGCTGCGGCTTCCTCTCCGACGGCCGCCTCGTCACGACCGACATCGGCAACTCCGTGACCGGGGACGCGAACGGGCAGCTCACGATCTGGTTCCCCCCGTTCGACCGCTTCGAGGTGCCGTACTGCAAGATCGACCTGCAGCTCGCGACCGGCCAGCAGGTCTGGGTGTCTCCCGACGACGACGTCTACGTCGCCTCCCCGCGCCCCGCCCCCGAGCCCGGCGCCACCGCCTCGGGCGTGTTCCGCTACCGAGGGCCGTTTCCGACCTCGCCCGATGCGGCCGGCGGCTGCGGTCGGACCGACGCGCTCGGCTCGCCGCTCGCCGACGCGTTCCGCAAGGAGAAGGTGCTCGCGGCGGGCGAACACGGGCTCGTGAGCCCGTCGGGGGTCGTCGGCACGCCCGACGGGCACTTCTTCGTCTCGAGCGTCATCACCGGCGTCATCAACGAATACGACGCCGACTGGCACTACCTCCGCACGGTGCTCTCGCCGCCCGTGGGCGAGTCGATCGGCGCGACCACCTACTCGACCGGCACGCCTCTCGGGCTCGCGTTGGGGCACGATGGAACGCTCTACTACGCGGACATCGGCATCGTGTTCCAGGACGGGAACTTCGGCCCCGGGCGGAGAAACGGCTCGGTGCGCCGCATCGTGTTCACGAACGGAGAACCGGGTACACCCGAGACCGTCGGCTCGGGGCTCATGTTCCCCGACGCGCTGGGGCTCTGGCCGCCCGTCGACTGACGCCTCACGCGGTCGCGACGCCCGCGGCCTCGGCCGGCGGCGACACCGGCAGCTCGCGCCGCCGCCAGGTCGCATAGATCACCGGGTAGACGAGCAGCTCGAGCAGGAACGACGTGAAGAGCCCGCCCACCATCGGGGCCGCGATGCGCTTCATCACGTCGGAGCCGGTGCCGGTCGACCACATGATCGGCAAGAGCCCCATGAAGGCCGCGACGACCGTCATCATCTTGGGCCGCACCCGGCGCACCGCGCCGTGGACGACGGCCTCTTCCAGGTCCGACTCGTCGCGCATCCTCCCCGCCCGCACGCGCTCGTCCCAGGCGAGGTCGAGGAAGAGCAGCATGAACACTCCGGTCTCCGCGTCGAGGCCCATGAGCGCGATCATGCCGACCCAGACCGCGATCGAGGTGTTGTAGCCGAGCGCCCACAGCAGCCAGACCGCGCCCACCAGCGAGAACGGCACCGCGAGCAGCACGATCGCGGCCTTCGTCGCCGAGCGCGTGTTCAGGTAGAGCAGGACCGCGATCAGGAAGACCGTGAGCGGCACGACCGTGCGCAGGCGCTCGCGCACCCGCAGCATGTTCTCCCACTGCCCGCTCCACGCGAGGCTCGTGCCGACGGGGAGCGGGACCCCCGCCGCGACGGTGCGCTTCGCTTCCTCCACCCATCCCCCGACGTCGCGGCCGGCGATGTCGACGAAGACGTAGCCCGCGAGCCGGCCGTTCTCGTCGCGGATCATCGCGGGGCCCTCGACCACCCGGACGTCGGCGATCTCGGACATCGGCACCTGCGCTCCCGACGGCGTCGCGACCAGCGTGCGCCGCAGCGCGCCCACGTCGTCGCGCCAGTCGCGTGCGTAGCGGACGTTCACCGGGTAGCGCGCGCGTCCCTCGATCGTGGTGGTCACGTTCTCGCCGCCGATCGCCGACAGCACCGTCGCCTGCGCGTCGTCCACCGAGAGCCCGTAGCGCGCGAGCTGGTCGCGCTTGAGATCGAAATCGACGTAGTATCCGCCGGCCGTGCGCTCGGCGACGACGCTGCGGGTGCCGGGCACCCCCTGCAGCACGCGCTCGAGCTCCTCGCCCACCCGCTGGATCGCCGCGAGGTCCGAGCCGAGTACCTTCACGCCGACCGGCGTGCGGATCCCGGTCGAGAGCATGTCGACGCGGTTGCGGATCGGCATCGTCCAGATGTTCGGCAGCCCGGGCAGCCTGAGCTTCGCGTCCATCTCGGCTTGCAGCTCCTCCCAGGTGAGGTGCTCGGGCTGGAAGCGCGACAGCACCCGTCGCACCGGCGCGGGCCAGTCGGAGTACCAGCGCCGGACCGGCCGCCACTCCGACTCGGGCTTCAGCACCACCGTCGTCTCGACCATCGAGAGCGGGGCGGGATCGGTCGGCGAGTCGGCGCGCCCGGCCTTGCCGAAGACGCTCCGCACCTCGGGGAATTCGCGCAGGATGCGGTCCTGCACCTGCAGCACCCGTTGTGCCTCGCCGACCGACATGCCGGGCAGCGCGGTCGGCATGTAGAGCATCGCGCCCTCGTGGAGCGGCGGCATGAACTCCGAGCCGAGCCGGTTCCAGGCCGGGATCGTGCTCGCGACGAGAGCCGCGGCCGCGGCGAGCGTGAACGCGCGGTGGCGCAGCACGAAGCGGCAGACCGGCTCGTAGACCCGGAACAGCACCCGGCTGATCGGGTGGCGCTCCTCGGGGTGGTAGCTCCCGACCGCGAGCGAGGTCGCGAGCGAAGCGAGCCAGCGCGGGCGGAAGCGGAACGGCTCCATCCGCGTGAAGAGCATGCGGATCGCCGGATCGAGCGTGATCGCGAGGATCGCCGCGATCGCCATCGCGAGGTTCTTCGAGATCGCGAGCGGCCGAAAGAGCCGCCCCTCCTGGTCGACCAGCGTGAACACCGGCAGGAAGGCGACCGCGATCACGAGCAGCGAGAAGAAGACCGACGGCCCGACCTCGCGGAGCGCGCGGAGCCTCACCTCGTGGAAGTCGCCCCGGCGCCCGCCCGCGATCCACTCCTCGAGCCGCTTGTAGGCGTTCTCGACCTCGACGATCGCGCCGTCGACCAGCACGCCGATCGAGATCGCGATCCCCGAGAGCGACATGACGTTCGAGGTCACGCCGAGCATCCACATCGGGATGAACGCA
>JAGWVP010000166.1 GCA_018970825.1 bacterium
GGCCCGACCCTCGAGGGTCGGGCCGGTTCGGTTCGAAGCCGGCTCGGAAGCAGGTCGCGGGGGCCGATGGCCCCGCGACCGGGAGTCCGTCAGTTCCGCGGGACGAAGAGCCCCAGCTCGAAGCTCGGTCCGCTCGGCTGCGGGCCGTTCACCGAGGACTGCCGCGAGACCTTCACCTCGCGCAACGCGATCGCCATCTGGCCGTTGATGATCGGGTTGCCGGGGAAGGTCGCGTTGACGGTCGTGCCGAGGCGCGCGCGGCCGTTTCTCACCGTGGTGCAGCCGAGCGGGAAGTTCACGAGCTCCTGCATCGTGCAGCCCGCCGGGTTGCCGCTCACGCAGCCGGTCGACGGCAGCGTGACCGCCATCGTGGCCTCGATGCAGAGCGTCTCGCCCTCGCAGCCGTCGGCGAGCCCGCGCAGGTAGCCGTTGATCCGGATGTCCTGGTTCGCCGGGATCTGCGTCTCGATGACCGCGGCGCGGCCGGTGCCGAGCCCGTGCGGGCCGAACTGGCAGGTCGCGTCGACCGGGGTGGCGGGCGAGCAGGCCGGCAGCACGAAGGCTCCCGTCGAGGAATCGTTCGGGGTGGCACAGTCCTCGTAGGCGGTCACGAACGAGACGTTCAGTCTCTTGGCGTGGGCCGGCTCGACGAGTTGGGCCTGGGCGCGGCTGGCAAACGTGGACGCGGCGAGGAAGGCGGCGACGAGGATCCTTCGAGTCATGGGATATCTCCTAGCGTTGGGGAGCCGACGATCGGCCGGCCGAGCGAAAAGACCCCACCGTCCCTAGTCCAGCACGACGGGTGGATCAAGCCGCGAGGCCTGGACCCGGGTGCCGCAGGTGCGGCCGGCCGGGGTGTCGCCGAGGGCGACCGGTTGCGGGGACCGGAGACGACGAAGGGCGAACCGGAAGGATCTTCCGGAGATCCGGACGACCTCGGAGCGGATCCGGCGGAGACCGGCGCTGCCGCGTCAGGCGAACACCGTGCACCCCGGACCGAATGGGGCCCGGCCCTCGGGATCATGGCCGGAAGGGCGCCCGACGGCGTGGCGGAGCGGCACGAGGCAGCCGTGGCGGTCGAGCAGGCGCTCGACCCTCTCCTCGTCGGCCGGTCCGATCTCCGAGAGTCGCGCCTGCAGGCGCTCGAGGCACCAGACCCGGTAACTGGACACCGGCACGTTCTCGTAGACCACGCTCCCCATCGTGGCGTCGAAGCGCCGGCGTCCGTCCGCGAACGCGCGCGCGTTCTGCACGAGCCATGCGAGGTGCCCGTGACCCGCTTCGTCGAGCAGCGGGCCCCAGTCGTCGGGCACGCCCGCGACCGGTTCTCCGCGCGACGCCCCCTCTCGGGCGTCCCAGAGGCGCGCGACCCACGACCACACGGCCGGGGCCCGGTCGCGCATGATCGCGGCCGGCGTCGGGTCCGTGGCGAAGTGGCGGAACATCGGGCCGAAGAATCCGAAATCGGCGAGCGTCGGAGTCGGGCCGAGCAGGAACGGTCGCCGGGAGACGATCGACTGCAGCGCGTCGAGCATTCGCAGGTAGACCGACTCGACGTGGCCGCGGGTATGCTGGTTCACGCCGTCCCTCGACACGAAGCGCGTCGTCTGCCGGCGCCGGATCGCGACCCGCTTCGCCCAGCGAGGAGCCGCCAAGTCGACCAGGAGTTCGTCGGCGAGTCTCGAGGCGAGCAGCCCCGCATCTTCCGGGTAGCTCCAGCGGAAGTGCATCGCGGGCCGCCAGAGCCACTCGTCGGCCATGTCCTCGAGCAGTCGGCTCGCGAACGCCTGCACCGGGTCGGCGGGGATCACCCGCGGATCGGGATGCCGGGACTCGAACCACTCGATCATCGGCGTCGTGTCGGTCATCCAGCGGCCGTCGGGCAGACGTACGGCCGGCATCTGGGCGGCTCCGGTCTCCCGCGGCACGACGCGTCCGAACATCCGCGAGGTCATCGGTCGCAGCCGGTAGGGGATGCCCTTCCAGCGCAGGTAGCCCTCGAGCTTGCCCGTGAAGTAGGACGACGACGATCCCCAGACGTCGATCTCCGGGCCGTCGCCCGTCGGTGGCGCCACCGGGTCCATCAGGACGGTCTCGGCGCGTGGCGCAGGAGCGCACGCAGGCGAAGCGCCGGCAGGATCGCGAGCAGCGTGAACACCGCCTCGATCCGGAACACGTGAGCGGTGCCGAGTCGATCGACCAGCGCGCCCGCCAGCGCGAGGCCGAGGCTGCCCCCGATGCCGAAGGAGACGAAGCCGTAAAGAGCCTGCCCGTTCGTGCTGCTGCGCGCCGGCACGAGTCGTGCGAGGACGACCTGGGCCGCGAGGTGGGAGAAGGCGAAGCACGGGCCGTAGGCGAGTTGGGTCGCGATCGTCGCCGTCTCGCCCTGCACGAGCGAGGTGACGAGATAGCGCGCGGCGGTCGCGATCAGCACGCCGATCAGGACGTCGGCCGCGGCGAAGCGCGTGAACACGTCCCGGCCGATCCACAGTGCCGCGACCTCGGTCACGACCCCGAGCCCCCAGGTCACGCCTGGAACCCAATCGGGCAGGCCGAGCGCGCGCGTGTGCACCGCGAAGAAGCCCGCCCAGGCGCCCGCGCCCAGGTTGAACAGCAGCGAGGTCGCGAGGAAGGCGTTCATCGGCGGCGACAGCAGGCGCCACGGCGCGGCGAAATGCTCGAGGTGCCCGTGCTGCCCGCGCGGCAGCCAGAAGGCCGCGATCGGGAGCACGACCTGTGCCGCGACGAGCATCCACGGCACGACCAGCGGCGAGGTCCGGGCGATCACGGCTGCCGCGAGCAGCGAGCCGACGACGAACCCGAGCGAGCCCCAGGCGCGCAGCCGGCCGTAGTCGCCGCCCAGGCGCGGCAGGTGGTCGGCGCACATCGCGTCCATCATCGGCACGAGCGGTGCCCCGAACGCCGCGACCGCGACCACGGCGAGGAGGATCGTCGGGAGCCGCTCGGCGAGGGCGAGCCCGACCAGGCAGACGGTCGAGGCGATCGTCGCGGCCACGAAGAGCGCGTGCCGGATGCGCAGGCGGTCGGCCGCGTAGGCCCAGGGAATCGCCGCCGACCAGCGGGCCGCGGGCGCGAGCCCGAGCACGAGGCCGATCTGCGCGCCCGTGAGGCCGCGGGTCGCGAGGTAGAGCGGGACGTAGGGCACCCACACGCCCATGCCGATGAAGAGCAGGAAGAACGCGGTCGAAACCGAGACGGCCGTCCCGTCGACCCGATCGGGGACTCCCGGCCGGGCGCCGTGTGCGTGGTTCGGCGCCGACGCGGAATGGCCCATGGCCGCATCCTATGGTGAAATCGGGTCGGCGGCGACGTGCCGCCTTCGCGACCGTTCCTTCGCCTCGACCGGGCGAATCGCGCCGCGGGAGCACCGATGTCGAGCGACCCCACCGGCCACGACCCCGACCGACGCCACGAACTCGTCCGCCTGGCCGACGAGGTCGAAGAGACGAGCCCCGGGTTCGCCGCGCGCCTGCGGTCCGCCGCACCCGCGGTCGAGGGCGAACTCCCCGCCGATCTCGTCGCCGCGTTCGTGGACGCGCTCCGGCGCATGGCGGGGATCGAGGGCGCGGGTCGCGACGCGGCACAGGCGCTGCTCTCGCGTCCGCTCGCGGACGTGGCGACGCTCGTCCCCGCGGACCTCGAGGCGTGGTGCGATGCGACGGCCGCGATCGCCGTGCACTCGGTGCGAGCCGCCTCGACCTTCGCGGCGAGCGCGGTCGCGGTCCTGCCCGCGATCGTCGCGGATCGCCCGGGCAGGCTCTTCGCGGCCTCGACCGCGGTCGCGGGGCTCGCGTCGCGCCACGGCAGCGACCCGGTCGTCCAGCGCTTCGCGTCCGCGGCCGGCGATTCGGTCGCACGGCACGGCGGCCGGGTCGCGGTCGCCTGGGCGGCCCTCTGCGAGGCGACCGCGATCGCGTCGCGTCGCGCGCCGGAAGCCGTGCTCCGGCTGCCCGAGGCCGCGGGGCTCGACGACGAGGAACTCGCCGAGTCGATCTCGATCGCCGCGGCGGTGGCTCCGCGGGACCGCGACCGGGGCGTGCGGCTGTTCGGCACGCTCCCCGCGGAGCTCTCGCGCGTGCCCCGCCACGCCCGTTCCGCGACGCTCGCACTCCTGCTCTCGCTCGTGCGATCGGGCGAGGCGCTTTCGGACTCGGTCGAGGTCGTGGGGCCGGTGCTCCGGCGGACGCCGCGCGAATCGCGCAAGGCCGTGCTGGGACAGGCGTCGAGGATCGCGGCGGTCCTGCCCGCGGCGACGCCGCGCTTCCTGCGCTCGGTCCTGCGCGTCGGCGACGCGGTCGGCTTCGAGCAAGCGCTCGCGACGTTCGTCGACAAGGGGCTCGAACTCGCCGAGGAGCGGCGCGACGCGGCGCTCGCGTTCTTCGCGCTCGAGTCGCGCGGCGCCCGGGCCTTCCTCGCGCGCCACGACACCGCGGTTCTCCTCGAGGACGTCGAGCCGGCGCTGCGCGGCTACCTGCAGATGATCTCGATGCGACGGCGCACCGTCGGCGGGCGCGAGGTCGGCGGGCTCTTCCCCGAGATCGCCGACGAGGACGACGCGCCGATCCCGGTCGCCGCGCGCGTCGACGTCTTCCCGACCTGGGAGGAGAACTTCGCGCTGCAGAAGCTGCAGGCGACGCTCGGCACCGTCTGGGAGGAGCTCGGCACGCGGCGATTCCGCGTCGCCGAGTGGCTCTCCGAGCCCGAGACCCCGGGCGGGCTGCGCGACCTCTTCCTGCGTTTCGACCAGCCCGACGTCGCGGCGCGGATGTTCGCGCATCTCGAAGCCTTGCGGGCGGCCCCGCTCGTCGCCCGTCGCTTCCCCGGGCTCGCTTCCGACGTCGCACGCCTGCGCCGCCGGGTCTTCCCCGCCGACCGACCCCCCGAAGGGCACGGCGCCGCCGAGGCGGTGCTGTTCCTCGCCCTCGGCGGCGATCCCGCCCGGGTCGGATTCGCCGACGCATGGGGCGAGGTGCTCCGCAGTCTCGCTTCGCGGGCGGCCGACGGCAGCGCGACCGTCTACGACTCGGCCGACGCGACCGGGCTCCTCTGCGAGCGGCTCGCCGCGGGAGAACTCGTGCCCGTGTATTCGGTGGAGGACTGGCTCGAGGAGGACCTCGCCTTCGCCTACATGCTGGAGGAGGAGGACGAGCCGCGTCCGGGAGATCCGGTCGCGCGACGTCCGGCGCCCGAGATCGTGGTGGACGAGAGCGGCGAGGGGCGACGCTCCGACGAGGACTCGCCCGGCGTGAACGCCGACGCCTCGCTGCTCGAGGCCTACCTCGAGCAGCGGCCGGACCTCTCCGTCGCGCGCGCCGAGGAGGAGATCGACGCGGTCGGGCTGTTCGTGAGCGGTCTCACCGGCGGGGGCGGCACCTGGGAGACGAAGCCGCGCGGCACGGCCGGGGCGGAGCGCTCGATCGCGCTCGCCCGCCACGGACTGCGCACGAACGACGTCACCCTGCAGGACGAGTGGGACTACCTGATCGGCGACTACCGGTACCAGTGGTGCCGCGTGCAGGAGGTGTCGGTCGACGGCGACGACGGCGCGTTCTTCGCCGGCACGCTGCTGCGCTACGCGGAGATGCTCCCCGAGGTCCGTCGCCAGTTCCAGCGGGTGAAGCCCGAGGGCTACCGTGTCATGCGCGGGCTGCTCGACGGCGAGGACTTCGACCTGAACGCGGTCGTGATGGCGCGCGGCGACCTGCGCGCCCGGCTCACGCCCTCGGGCAAGCTCTACACCGCTCGCCAGCGCGAGGAGCGCGACGTGGCGACGCTGTTCCTGCTCGACATGTCGGCGTCGACCGACGAGGAGACCGAGCCGTCGCCGCCGCCCCCGCCGAGCGATCCCGACGCCCCCCCTTCCGCGCGCCCGCCGGCGCTCGCGCTGGCCGACGACCTTCCCGATCCGCCGGAGCCCCACGGTGCGGGGCCGAGGAAGCCCCGGGCCCGCCGCATCATCGACATCCAGAAGGAGGCGCTCGTCATCATGGCGCAGGCCCTCGAGGAGATCGGCGACCAGTACGCGATCTACGGCTTCTCGGGCCACGGCCGCGACTGCGTCGAGTTCTTCGACGTGAAGTCCTTCGACGAGCCGCTCAACCAGGCCGTCCGCGCGAGGATCGGTGCGATCGAGCCGCAGCGCTCGACGCGCATGGGGGCCGCGCTTCGGCAGGCGGTCGGCAAGCTGCGCTCGGTCGCCTCCCGCGCGCGCCACCTGATCCTGCTCTCGGACGGATTCCCGCAGGACTTCGACTACGGCGAGGACCGTCGCTCGAACGTCTACGGGCTCCGCGACACGACGATGGCCTTGCGCGAGGCCGCCGCGGCCGGCGTGCAGACCTTCTGCATCACCGTCGATCGCGCGGGGCACGACTACCTGCGCGAGATGTGCGACGCGAAGCGCTACCTCGTCATCGAGGACATCGCCGCGCTGCCGCGGGAACTGCCGAAGATCTACTCCGAGGCGACCCGCGACGCCTGACCGGCGCCGCGTCCGGTCAGAGACCCCACTTCTTCTTGTTGGCCTCGACCTGCTCGGCGGAGGGGTGTTCCTTCTTTTCCACCTTCTTCCGCGCGAAATCGTCGGACGAGTCCATCATCTTGTAGTTCAGCTTCGTGTCGTCGGCGAAGAGGCCCGGCACCGCGACCTCCTCGAAGATCGCCTGCCAGGGGCACTCGGGCTCGCACGCGCCGCAGTCGATGCACTCGTCCGGGTGGATGTAGAGCTGGTTCGGAAAGGTCGCCGTGTCGGAGCCGGTGTACTCGTAGATGCAGTCGACCGGGCACACGCCGACGCAGCCGGTGTCGACGCAGTCGCGACAGAGACGCGTGATGATGTAGGCCATCTCTACCTCCGGGGAGAGCCGCGCCGGATGCGGTGGCGCGGCAGTCTCCGGCGATTAGTACCCCGACCGGGCCTTTGCAACGACCCGCGCCGGGGACCGGTGCGATCCCCGGGTCGTCCCGGCGACGGTCGGGGAAGACTCCGCGGGCGACGCGAGGCGACCGCCGGACCCGCTGCGGCTCAGCCCCGC
>JAGWVP010000167.1 GCA_018970825.1 bacterium
CCCCCGAGCGGTCGGCGTCCCCCAACTTCTTAGAGGGACAAGTGGCGTTCAGCCACCCGAGATTGAGCAATAACAGGTCTGTGATGCCCTTAGATGTCCGGGGCTTCGGCGACATGAGTTCGGCGACCGATCCGCTCATGACGGTCAACGTGACCGTCTGCGGGGTCACCTACTCGACCTCCGACTCCTGGACCCTGAACGGCACCGGTTGGCTCGTGAACTTCGCCCCGGTGGACGCCTGCCCGGCCACCCCGACGCCCACCCCCACCCCCTGAGGCCCGCCCTCGGCATGGGCCGGTCGGCGACCGCCCCCGTCGGGGCGGTTCGCCCCCGAGGGGCGGCAGGAACTTCGGTTTCAGGGTGGGTCGGCCGGTCCATCCCGGCCGACTTGAAAAAGTTCGTCAAAATCGGTCACCCGTGGTTTCGTTCCGCGGCGTGATGAGGTAGGAACATCGGGCTAGCGGGGGCCATCCCCGGGTCGGGAACCGAACAAGGAAGAAGGGGAACCCATGAGAATGCGTCGCAGCGTCCTGTCAAATCTCCTGCCCGCTCTCGCGTTCGGTCTGGGTCTCGCCTGGGCGGCGCCGGTCCACGCGGTCACGGGATCCGCGGCGATTCTCCCGCAGATCCTCCCGCCCGACGACACGAACCTCACCCAGAACGACCCGTTCGACCTGCGTGTCACCCTCATCAACCAGTCGGTCGACGACAACCTGGCGCCTCTGCCCGCGCGACTGCTCGCCGGCAGCAAGATCATCGTCACGCTCGCCTGCAGCGATGCGAGCTGCGTCACGCCTCTGCCCGGGACCCTGACCTTCGTTCCGACGAATGCGAACGGCTGCGTGACCAACAACCCGGGCATCGCGTCCTGTGTCGCGTCCGGGCCGAACCAGGTCATCCTCACCGTCGGCACCACGATCAACCTGCCGGCGGGCGGCGCGGTACCGCTCGCCGAGATCCGACTGAATCCGACCGAGCCGGTGATCACGGCCGACGGCAAGTTCACTCTGGTCGCCAATACCGAGAAGATCACCGACATCGTCACCTGCTCGGTGATCAACCCGACGAAGTGCGCGAACGCGGCGGCCGCGGGCAGCACGCTCATGTACTTCCCGCCGCCGGACATCGACCGACCCTGCGACCACCTGTGCGATTCGCGCATCTTCTTCGCGAACGGCACGGACCCGGATCGCTTCTCCGGCAGCCTCCTTCTGAATGCCCCGCCGGGATGCGACCCCTCGAGCGACTTCTTCCGCTTCCGGATCACCAACGAGTTCGGCACGGTCGTGAACAAGAAGTTGGCCCCGGGCGCGATCCGCAAGCGCGGGAACTACTGGCTTTACTCGAATCCCGCGGCCAAGCGCGCAGGCGGCATCGGCTACGTGAAGGTCCGCCAGCGCAAGGAGGAGCCTCTCGGCTGGCGCGTCGACCTGCGCGTGTACGGCGATATGGACACCGCGACCGTCGCGGAGATGACGATGTCGCTCCGCATGTGCGGCTACGTCGCGGCCACCACCGACGACTGGACGCCGCTGCCCGACGGCAAGGGCTGGAAGGTGAACCTCGGGGATCCGATCGGCGCCGGAGCTCCCTGAGCCGTTCGACCGATTCCGAATCGAGGGAAGGCCCTCCGCGCGTTGCGCGGGGGGCCTTTCTGCTTTTGGAGGGGTCTTCCCGCAGCCGGTCTCGCGAACTCTCGTGTGAAACGTGAGGGAGCAGGATCCCGGACGGGGCGGCGGCACGTCGAAGTCGACTGCGGACGACCGCAAAAAAGAAAGGCCCGCCGTGACGGCGGGCCTTCGAGTTGCGGGGGAAGGATTTGAACCTTCGACCTTCGGGTTATGAGCCCGACGAGCTACCGGACTGCTCCACCCCGCGGGGATCCTTTAACGGCCGCCCCACGGAGTGTCAACGCACGAGCGCTCAACGGCGACCGAAACCGCCGCCGCCACCGCCGCCCCAGCCGCCGCGCGGACCGGGCGCGCCGACCGGCTCGATCTTCGGCAGGCGCCACGGCATGTACGGCTTGCGCGGGGTGAGCGTGCGAATCCGGGCTCGCTTCACTCGCTCGCGCAGGTCGTTGCGTGCGATCGCGCCGTCGAGGGCCGCGTCGAGTTGGGCGCGGCTCACGTCGAGCGAGGCCTCGCCTGCCGAGAGGCGCAGCGTCACGCGAAGTCCCTGGTCCTGCGTCGGGATCGCCTCCCACTCGAGCTTCTTGTCGACCGAGCGGACGATGCTCTTCACCAGTTCCTGATCTTCCTGGGCCATCCCAACTGGCTAGCCGAGCCTCTCGCGGATCTCAACCGGTGCCGACGCCACTCGGGTTCGCCTTGCCCGGGGCTCGGGGCGCGACTAGAGGCGCAGGCATGCCCGTCGCCCGCCTCCGACCGATCAGCCGTCACGTCGCGGCGGTCGACCTCCATGGGCGGTTCCAGGTGGCCGTCTTCCTCGTCCGCCACGCGGGGGGCCTCGCCCTGGTCGACGCCGGGTTCCCCGGCTGGGAGTACGCGATCCTGACGGCCGCGGAATCCCTTCCGCGCCCGAACCGGATCACGACGGTGATCCTGACGCATTCCCACGCGGACCACGTGGGGGCGGCGGCCGCGGTCGCGGCCCACGCCTCGGCGGAGGTCGTGTGCGGGGCCCGGGAGCGGGAGTTCGTCGAGGGACGCTCGCTCGCGCGAGCGGCCCGGGGGCTGCTCCCGCGCGTCGTCCTCGCGGTGCAGCACTGGACGAGTCGCCGCAGGGTCGCCCCGATCCGGGTCGACCGGACGGTGGCGGAGGGCGACGTGGTCTGCGGGCTTCGCGTGGTCGAGGTCCCGGGGCATACCCCCGGGCAGATCGCCCTCGTTCACGAGGCCGACCGCGTCCTGCTGTGCGCCGACTCGCTGTTCAACGTCGGGGGCGAGATCGGGTACGACCCGGTCCCCGGAATGACGGCCGACCTCGGCCGGGCCGACGAGACGCTCGAACGGCTCGCCTCGTTGGGGATCCAGGACGTCGCGCCGAGCCACGGGCCGGCGATCCTCGGCGACGCCCCCGATCGGATCCGGCGTTTCCTCTCGGCCCGCCGCTCCTGACGACCGCCCGCCCCGAGGGATCCACGGCTCTTCTTGCCTCGGGCCGTCGCGACCTTCTATGGTCCGCCGGATGGCTGTCGCGAGAGTTCGGTCGATGCGGGGCCGGGGAAGCGCATTCGCTCTCGTGGCGGTGTCGGCGGCCCTGGTGGCCGCGGTTCCCACCTCCGGACGATCCGAGCCTGCGGGAGCCGCCGCGGTGGCCGACACCGGCCGTGCCGCGGTCGCGAAGGTCCCCCGGCTCGCCTCGGGCCAGGTCGACGTCGCCGGGCGGATCGTCTCCTCGACGAGGGGTCGGGGCGGGGCGGTCCGCCTCGAGATCGAGGGTGCCGACGGCAAGCGCTTGCCGGCGCTGCTGCCCTCGGACGACGACCTCGAGCAGCACGGCCAGTCGCTCGAGATCGGCAGGACGGTCGTCCTGCGTGGTTCGATGGTCGAGGGGTCGCGCCCGGCGCTCGTGGTGACCGCCGTCGTGGTCGACGGCGAGCCGATCGCGCTCCGGAAAGCGGACGAGGGAAGGGGTCCCACGGCCGCGCGCGCCGAGAAGCAGAAGGCGGGATCGACGTCCGCGGCTCGGCCCGCGGCACCGTCCCGGTGAGGCAACCCGAAGAAGGCGGAAGGAAGCGACGATGAAGGCGAAAGCAGCGATCCTGAACGGCTACAACGAGAAGCTCGTCATCGACGAGATCGACGTCGCGGACCCCCAGGAGGGCGAGGTCCGCGTGAAGATGCGCGCGAGCGGCGTCTGCCACTCGGACATGCACGTGATCAAGGGCGACCTGCCGATCCCGACGCCGTGCGTGCTGGGCCACGAGGGCTCGGCCACCGTCGAGGCGGTCGGCCGCGGCGTGACCGCGCTCAAGGAGGGCGACGACGTCATCCTCTCGTGGGTGCCGCCGTGCGGCAACTGCCACTACTGCGTCGCCGGCAAGAAGTACCTGTGCGAGCACGCGCAGATGGCGATGCTGACGGGTGGAAGCCGGCTCTCGAAGGGCGGCGCGCCGCTCTTCAGCATCCAGGGCGTCGCGTCCTTCGCCGAGCGCACGACGCTGCCGGCGTCGGGCTGCGTGCCGATCCACAACGGCACGTCCCACGACGTCGCCTGCCTCGTCGGCTGCGGCGTGATGACCGGCGTCGGCGCGGCGATCAACACGGTCCACATCGAGGCCGGACAGACGGTCGCGGTGATCGGCTGCGGCGGCGTCGGCCTGAACGTCATCCAGGGCGCGGCGATCCGGGGAGCGGGGCAGATCATCGCGGTCGACCGCGTGCCGGCGAAACTCGATCTCGCGAAGAAGTTCGGCGCGACCCACGTCGTGAACTCGGCCAACGAGCCGATGTCCGGCGCGATCCAGGGACTGACCGGCGGCCTCGGCGTCGACTGGGCCTTCGAGGTGATCGGCATCCCCGAGGTCATCACCGAGGCGTTCATGGCCGTGAAGCGCGGCGGCAAGGTGGTCGTCGTCGGCGTGCCGCCGATGACCTCGATGGTGACCGTCCCGGGAGCGCTGCTCGCGCTCGCCGAGAAGTCGATCATCGGCTCGCTCTACGGCTCGGGCGACGTGCGCCGCGACATGCCGCGCATGCTCGACCTCTACGCGGCGGGCAAGCTCAAGCTGAAGGAACTCGTGAGCCGAACGCTCCCGCTCGAGAAGATCAACGACGCGTTCGACGCGATGAAGTCGGGCGAGGTCGCCCGCTCGGTCATCGTCTACTCCTGACGCACCCGCTCGCGCGCGGCGCCCGGGGAACCGATCCCGGCGCCGCGCGGGGGCGGCGCGACCGCGGTGGCGCCGCCCCCGCACGACGCCGCGACCGCGGGACCGTCGCGGCCCCTGGTCGCCGGGTTCTCGCTGCGATCCGAGAGGGCCCGGCGTCGCCGGCCGTCCCGGACGTGCTCAGGGCCAGCGCTCGGTCTCCGGCCAGAGCGCCTCCTCGAGACGGTGGGCGAGCGCGAGGGCGAGGCCGTCGGCGCCGTGGGCGGTCGTCACCTGGACGCCGAGCGGCAGGCCTCCGGGTCCACGGCCCGCGGGCACGGACACGGTCGGCAGCCGCACCAGGTCGTGCAGGATCGTGAGCGAGGCGAGCGCCGAGGCGACGTGCATGCTCTCGCCGCCGGGCAGCACGACGAAGTCGTCGCCGATCGGAGGGGCCTCGACCGGCGCGGTCGCCATCAGGATCGCGTCGACGCGGTCCTCGAACAGTGCCGCGACCTCCCGCGCGATCGCCTCGCGATCGTGGGCGGCGCGCACGAAGTCGCGCACCGGGATCCCGGCCGCGTACTCGAGCTGCAGGCGGACGTCGTCGCCGTAGGCATCCGCGTGACGCGCGAGGCGCTCGGCGTGCACCGCCCACGTCTCGCAGACGATCACGAGGCCGCCGCTGCCGATGACGCGTTCCCCCGACGGGAGCTCGATCTCGACGATCTCGGCACCCGCTTCGCGCAGGGCGCGTGCGGCCCGTGCCAACGCATCCTCGACCGCCGGGTGGAGCGGCACGGGTCGGAAGCCCGGTGCGAGCCCGACGCGCAGCCCGCGCAGCGGGCGTTCGAGGCCGAGCTCGAAGTCCTCGGGAGCAAACCGGCGCGACCAGGGGTCGAGCGGGTCGAAGCCCGCCATCGCTTCGAGCGCGATCGCGCAGTCGCGCGCGGTGCGGGCGAGCGGCCCGACGTGGTCGCAGCTCGCGGCCATCGGATACGTGCCGCGCAGGCTCACGCGACCGTGGGTGGGCTTGAGCCCGACGCAGCCGCAGAGCGCCGCCGGGATGCGGATCGAGCCGCCGGTGTCGGAGCCGGTCGCGAGCGGGACGAGCCCGTCGGCGACCGCCGAGCCCGAGCCGCCGCTCGATCCCCCCGGCACGTGGCCGATGCGCCACGGGTTGTGGGTCGCGCCCCAGTGCGGGTTGTCGGTCGTCGTACCGCACGCGAACTCGTGCGTGTTCGTCTTGCCGACGACGATCGCGCCCGCCGCGCGCAGTCGCGCGACCGGCGCGGCGTCGAGCGTCGGTACGTGGTCGCGGAAGAGGGAAGAACCGTAGCCGGTGCGCAGCCCGGCGGTGTCGGTCAGGTCCTTCACCGCGACCGGGATCCCGTGCAGGGGGCCGCGCGGACGTCCGCTGCGCGCGAGCTCGTCGCCGAGCTCGTCGGCTTCGCGCCGTGCCTCGTCGAGACAGGTCGTGACGAACGCGTTCGTCTCCGGGTTGCGGGCTTCGATGCGCGCGACGAACGCGTCGAGCACCTCGCGCGGCGAGACCTCGCGCGAGGCGACCATGCGGCGCAGCGAGGCGACCCCGAGGCGGTGGAGGGAGGTGCCCATGGGCCCGCGGTAGCCCGAGCGCGGGCCCGGGCCAACCGCCGGACCGCCCCCGGCGAGCCCGGCCCTTGACAGGGGGCGAAACAAAGGCGAAACCGCGCACCGCCCCGAGGCGACCCCGTCGATGTCGAGCCGGTCCCGTTCCCCGTACGTCGAGCTGCGCTGCCGCAGCGCCTTCTCGTTCCTCGAGGGCGCCTCGCTGCCCGAGGACCTCGTCGCGCGCGCGGGCGAGATCGGCCACGACACGCTCGCGCTCGCCGACCGCGACGGACTCTACGGGGCCCCGCGCTTCTGGAAGGCGGCGCGCGCGACGGGACTGCGGCCGATCGTCGGGGCCGAGGCCACGCTCGAAGGCGGCGGACGTCTCCTGCTGCTCGTCGAGTCGCGCACCGGCTACCGCAATCTCTGCCGGCTGCTCACCCTCGGGCATGCGCGTGCACCCAAGGGGGGCTGCGCCGTGCGGCTCGACGAGGTCGAGGAGGCCTCCGACGGTCTCGTCTGCCTCGCGGGTGCGGGCGAGAGCCCGCTCACCGAAGCCTTGCGCCGGCGCGACGAGGACGGGGCGCGCGCGCTCGGGGCGCGCCTGCGCTCGATCTTCGGCGACCGCCTGTGGGTCGACGTCCAGCGCAGCCTCGACCCGCGGG
>JAGWVP010000168.1 GCA_018970825.1 bacterium
TGCTGCGGGCCGATGGCGACGACCTCGTCGCGCTCGTGGCTGCGGCCGACCGCGTGCGTGCCGACGACCTGGGCGACGTCGTGACCTACGTCGTCAACCGCAACGTGAATTTCACGAACGTGTGCTTCGTGAACTGCCAGTTCTGCGCCTTCAAGCGCCAGCGCTGGGAAAAGGACGCCTACAACCACGGCACCGACGAGGTGCTCGCGAAGGTCGCCGAGGCCGTCGATCGAGGCGCGACCGAAGTCTGCATGCAGGGCGGGATCAACCCGCAGATGGGCGCCTTCACCTACCGGGACATGCTCGTCGCGATCAAGGGCGCGTTCCCGCGGATCCACGTCCACGCCTTCTCGCCGATGGAGATCATGTACGGCGCGCGCCGCACGAGCATGACCTACCGCGACTACCTCGCCATGCTGCGCGACGCGGGCCTCGGGAGCGTCCCCGGCACGGCCGCCGAGATCCTCGACGACGAGGTCCGAGAGATCCTCTCCCACAAGAAGGTCGACACGGCGACCTGGATCGAGATCGTGACGACCGCGCACCGGGTCGGGCTGCCCACGACGTCCACGGTCATGTACGGCCACGTCGAGACCGACCGGCACGTCGCGGCACACCTCGCCTTGCTGCGTCGGATCCAGGACGAGACCGGCGGCTTCACTGAGTTCGTGCCGCTGCGCTTCATCCACGAGAAGACGGCCCTCTACCAGCGCGGGCTCGTCCAGCCGACGCCGTCGGGTGCTCCCGACCTGCGCATGTACGCGGCCTCGCGGATCTTCTTCCGCGGCTCGATCCCCCACTTGCAGACCTCCTGGGTGAAGCTCGGCCACGAGCTCGCCGCGCTGAGCCTCGCAGCCGGCGTCGACGACTTCGGCGGCACGCTCATGGAGGAGAGCATCTCGCGGGAGGCCGGCGCGGACGCGGGCGAGTACACCTCCCCCGCGGAGATCGAGCGCCTGGTGCGCTCGATGGGGCGCGTGCCCCGGCAGCGCACGACCCTCTACGGCACGGTCCAAGCCGAGCCCGTGGCCGCCGCGGCGGCCGTCGGCGCGTGAGCGTGCGACGCCCCCTTCATCGCGGGCGCGTCGTCGTGCTCGCGGGCGGCGTCGGTGCGGCCCGGCTGTTGCGCGGTCTCGCCCCTCGCATGGCCCCGGGCCGGCTCACCGTGATCGTGAACACCGCCGACGACGACGTCTTCCACGGCCTGAACGTCTCGCCCGACGTCGACACGATCCTCTACACGCTCTCCGGCCTCTCGGACCCGCTGCGGGGCTGGGGAATCGACGGCGACACCTTCGCGGCACTCGGCGCGCTCGGTCGCTACGGCGAGGACACCTGGTTCCAGCTCGGCGACCGCGACCTCGCGACCCACCTGTTCCGCACCCGCCACCTGCGCGAGGGACGCACGCTCGGCGAAGTCACGGCGATGCAGGCGCGCGCGCTCGGCGTGCGCGTCCGCGTGCTGCCGATGAGCGACCAGCCCGTGCGGACGGTCGTCGAGACCTCGGGCGGGCGGCGCTCCTTCCAGGAGTATCTCGTGCGCGACCGGGCCCGCGAGGCGGTTCGGTCGATCTCCTACGCGGGCATCCGCGCGGCGCGCCCGTCCGCGGGCGTGGTCGCCGCGATCGCGGAGGCCGACGCGATCGTGTTCGCACCGAGCAATCCGTTCGTCAGCATCGGCCCGATCCTCGCGGTTCCCGGCATCCGCCAGGCCCTGCGCCGCGCGCAGGCCCCGGTCGTCGCGATCTCGCCGCTGATCGGCGGGCGGCCGGTGAAGGGCCCGGCCGACAGGATGATGCGCGCCCACGGACTCCCGCCGAGCCCGCTCGCCCTGGCGGAGATCTACGCGGACCTGCTCTCGGGCCTGGTCGTCGACACCTCCGACCGCGCCTTCGCCGCGCGGCTCGAGGCGCGCGGGGTCGCCGTGGCGCACCTCGACATCCTCATGCGCTCGCCGATGCGGGCGGCCGCCGTGGGCGACGCCGCGCTGCGCCTCGCAGCGTCGCTGCAACGCCGCCGCGGCCGGCTCGCGGGCTGACCCGTGGCGGTCCTCGTCCTCCCGGTCCCCGGGCTCCCCCGCGTGCAGCCGGGCGACGACCTGCCCCGTCTGCTCGCCAGCGCGATCGCCGAGAGCCGCGTCGGCACGAAACCCGGCGACGTGCTGCTCGTCTGCCAGAAGGTCGTCTCGAAGGCCGAGGGACGGGTCGTCGACCTCGACGACGTGGTCCCCTCCCCCTTCGCCTCCGCCTGGGCCGCCCGGCACGAGAAGGACGCGCGCGTCGTCGAGCTCGTGCTGCGCGAGAGCACGCGCATCGTGCGGATGGACGCGGGCCACCTGATCGTCGAGACCGGCCCCGGCTGGGTGTGCGCGAACGCCGGCATCGACGAGTCGAACTCGGTGCGCGACGGGCAGGTCACCCTGCTGCCGCTCGACGCCGACGCGTCGGCAGAGAGGATCCGCGAGGGACTGCGCAGCCACCTCGGCGTCGAGATGGGCATCGTCGTGACCGACACCTTCGGCCGCCCCTGGCGCGAGGGCCAGGTCGAAGTCGCGCTCGGCGTGGCCGGACTGGAACCGCTGCTCGACCTGCGCGGCACGCGCGACCTGAACGGGCACGAGCTCCGCGTCACCGTGATCGGCGTGGCCGACGAACTCGCGGCCGCGGCCGGTCTCGTCATGGGCAAGGCCGAGGGAATCGCGGCCGTGCTCGTGCGCGGCTGGCAGGCGCCGCCGCCGCCCCCGAACGCCGACCCGAACCGCCCGCGCGGCGGCCGCGCGCTCGTGCGGCGCCGCGAGACCGACTTGTTCCGCTGAGCGAAGCCCCCGCGCAACTCGACCGAAGCGCGGCTGCGCCTCGGCCGCCCGGCGAGGAACCCGCCCCCCGGCTCAGTCCTCCGAAGCGCCCGGTTCAGCGCGGCCCGGCATCGCGAACGGCGGGCGCACCCAGGAAGCTTCGCGCGCCGGCGGAACCGGCACTCGCTCGTGCTGGCGCTGGGCGAGTCGCAGCATGATCTTCATCGAGTTCTCGAACTCGTCCATCGAGCGCGTCTCGACGCGGCCTTCGGCGACCAGCCGGTCGAAGATCTCCTCGCCCTTGGACGTGCGCAGGACGACGATCGTCCAGTCCATCGATCCGACGCCGCCGCAGGAGATGTCGGCGAGCTCCGCGCTGAAGTCGCCGCAGTGGTGACACTCGGGGCGCGCGTACTCCTGGGCGCGCTTGAGCGGCATGTCCACCACCTCGCCGTTCTTCTTGTAGATGAGCACCTTGCCCTTCACGTTGAACTTGCTCACCTCGTCGAGCGGAATCCCCATCTCCCCCTGGATCTTCTCGACCATGAGGCCCTCGTAGGTGAAGACCTCCGTGCACAGGAGCCCGATCGTGAGCGACACCCGCTCGCCGAAGCCCTTCAGGAACTTCGTCTGCCGGGCGAGGTGCTGCTCGCGCTTCTTCTCGCCGTGGAGGACGGCCGGATCCGCCTGCTGCATCTTGCGGATCGGCGTCACCTGGCAGGGGACGCCGACGAAGGCGACGCTCCGGCAGTCGCGCGCGGCGGCCTCCTCGAGGGCGAGGTCGTTCGGGCAGTAGGTGTACCAGGACCCCGCGGTGTCGAGGACCTCGTCGCGCGAGGTGACCAGCTTCGGCAGCGGGTGGGCCGGGCGCTCGGGGTCGCGCACCGAGACGGCGGCGCCGTCGAAGATCCCCTTCTCGAAGCCGTAGGCGAGCAGCGTCGTCACCACTCCGCCGTCCTGCGCGCGCGCGCGCACCTCGGGGTCCGTGGTCCGGGCGGCGACGATGCGGCGGTAGCGGCCGAACACGCCCTCGTGCGGTGCGGGATCGTCGCGGAAGACCGCGTCCGCGAGCTGGAACTCGCGCGGGTGGAGGCGCGGGCAGACCTGCGCGCACACGTCGCAGCCGATTCCCTCGCTGATGCCGCAGAAGTCGAAGGCGCCGCCGGGCTTGGCCGTCTGGCGCGGCTTGCCCGCGACGTACTCGATGACGTTGTGGGGGCAGACCAGGACGCAGCTGCCGCATTCGCAGCAACTCCCGTAGGCCACGACCTCGTTCATCATCTGCTTGAAGGTCGAGCGAATGGGGGACGACATGGAGCGACCCTAGTGTGCCGGGCCCGGGCGGGTCAACGCGACCGCCCGGGAGACACGGATCCCTTCAGGCGTACGAGAGGACCGCGTGCACCGGGATCGAGCCCAGCCGGGCGCGACCGCCGAGTCCCGCGAGCTCGATCAGGAACGAGCAGGCCTCGACCTCGGCCCCGGCGCGACGCACGAGGTCGATCGCGGCCGAGGCCGTGCCGCCGGTCGCGAGCAGGTCGTCGACGACCAGCACCCGCGAGCCGACCCGCACCGCGTCGGTGTGCATCTCGACGGTGTCGGTGCCGTACTCGAGTTCGTAGGAGGCCGCGATCTTCGCCGATGGAAGCTTGCCCGGCTTGCGCACGAGCGCGAACCCGGTGCCGAGTGCGACCGCGACCGGCGCGCCCAGGATGAAGCCGCGCGACTCGACGCCGACGACCACGTCCACCTTGCCGCGGAACGGCTCCGCCATGCGGTGGATCGCCTCGCGCAGTCCGGCGCCGTCGGCGAGCAGCGGCGTGATGTCGCGAAACAGGATGCCCGGTTTCGGGAAATCGGGGATCTCCCGCACGAGCTTCTCGAGATCGATCGGCATGTCGCTCTCAGCCTCCGGAGCCGGTTCGTTTCGGGGGCGCCTTGTCCCGCTGGGCGACGACCGCTCCCTTGCGCTCGGGCAGGAAGGCGAGCGGATCGCGCGCGATGCGGTTGCGGCGGACCTCGAAGTGCAGGTTGGGGCCGGTCGTCCGACCGGTCTCCCCCACCGTACCGATGGTCTCGCCGCGCCGCACGCGGGCGCCCGTCGCGGGCCCGATCGCCGCGAGGTGGGCATAGACGGTCGTGAGACCGGAGGGGTGCTCGAGGATGACCGTGTTGCCGTAGCCCCGGAGCTGTCCGGTGAAGATGACGACCCCGCCTGCGGCCGCGTGCACCGCGGTGCCGCGCGGCACGGCGATGTCGATGCCGTCGTGGTGGGTCTTGCCGCGCGGCCCGAAGGTCGAACTGACGGGGCCCTCGATCGGCCAGGCGAGAGCGGAGGACGTGTCCTCGACCCAGGGCGTCTCGGGTCGCGTCGCGCGCCCGCATCCCGAGGCGATGCCCGCCGCGAGCAGGATCGCACACGCAACGGCCCGAAGGCGCGCCCGGCGACCATGCGCGGCGGGGTCAGTGGGCGAAGCCATAACGCCCCACGAGTTTCACGAAGCGGCAGTCGCCGAGGATCTCCTCCTCGACGTCGCCGTCTCCGGTGAGCCGGTAGCGGACGAGCGCCTGCGACTGCTCGTCGCCGAGCGGCACGACGAGCCGTCCGCCCGCGCGCAGCTGCGCGAACAGCGGAGCGGGCGGACGCGGTCCTGCCGCGGTCACGACCACCGCGTCGAACGGCGCCTCCGCCTTCCAGCCGATCGTGCCGTCGCCGACCTGGATCGCGACGTTGAAGTGGCCGAGCTCGTCGAGCAGCCGACGGGCGCGCGCGGCGAGCGGCGCGATGCGCTCGATCGTGTAGACGTTGGCGCACAACCCGGCGAGAACCGCGCTCTGGTACCCCGAGCCCGTTCCGACCTCGAGCACCCGCGAGCCGCGATCGATCTCGAGCGCCTCGGTCATGAGCGCGACGGTCGAGGGATGCGAGATCGTCTGCCCGTGCCCGATCGGGAGCGGACGATCCTCGTAGGCCCGTTCCCGGAGGGCCTCGTCGACGAACAGGTGACGCGGCGCCCGGCCGATCGCCCCGAGGACCCGCTCGTCCTCGATGCCGGCCCTCGCGAGATCCCGGACGAGTCGCGCACGTGCGCGATCCCAGGCCTCCACGCCTTTCGCCACCACCACCCCCTCGGGCCCCGGCCCCCTCCGGGCCAGCCGGCCGTCTTCCGGTCGAACCGCGATGCCTGCCCCCCGGCCCAGAAAGCCGCCGGCCGGGCATCGGGTCGACCGTCACAACCCAATCGGAGCGGCCAGATTTGAACTGGCGACCCCCTGCACCCCAAGCAGGTGCGCTACCAGGCTGCGCCACGCCCCGACGTCGTCGTCCTTACTGGCTTTGGGACGGCGGGGCAAGGTCGAACTCGATGCCCGACGCCTCGCTGCTCACCTCTCGGCGCAGGCTGTTTCTCGCAATCATGCACGATCGTGCATCGGGCTCAGATCCGGACGCCTTCCTAGGTGCCCCAAACCCATGGTTTTCCTGCAAAATCCATCGATCCGGCGCGGCATGGATCTTGGTTCCCGTAAGGATGGCTCCTAGGCGGGGCGAGGCGGTCGCCCAACCGCCTCCTTCGATTCCGGTCTCATTCCTCGAACCCCACCCTCGCCGCCCGCCCCGCCAAGCCGACGTTTTCAACACCGGGATCGCCGGAAAAGGAATCGAGATGTCGCTCTCCGCCTCCGTGAACACCCCCACCACCGCCGACGCCGCGAAGGCTCGCCTTCACCCCTTCGCACCCGACGTCGTCACGCCGGACCAGTTTCACGGCGAAGGCCCGGCCGCGTCCCTGTCGACCGGCGAGCGGTCGCTCATGCTGGCAGTCCTCGAAGACGGCATCCGCTGCTTCCAGGAGTTTTCGCAAGACCCCCGGCTGCGCCCCCGCATGCTCGCCCGGCAGGCCGAGACCTGGATCGAGTCTCGCGACACGACCTGGCCCTTCTCCTTCGAGAACGTCTGCTCCTTCCTCGATCTCGACGCGGGCCGCCTCCGGACGACCTTGCTCCGCTCCCGCGACGAGCCCCGGGCCGGGCGGCCACGCAGGGCGAGCCACAGGGTGTGCCGGCTCTCGCCGACCGTCCGGCCGCGCTGATCCCGCCCCGGGTGAACCTGCGGACGGCGCGCGGTCCGGGGCAGACGGTCCGCCGGCGCGCGGCGTCGACCTGCCGACCGCGGTCGCGAGCTTCCGCGGGGAGCTCCGCGCCGCGGCTCAGCACCCCGCGCCGCGGCTCAGC
>JAGWVP010000169.1 GCA_018970825.1 bacterium
GCGTCGGATCGCACCCCGGCCCGGGGCGCGCGTGCGCGTGCGGCGAGACGCGCCCGGGCCCGCTCGTCGTCGAGGACGCACTCGACGAACAGGCACGCCGCTCCCGCCTCGCGGGCGAGCGCGACGACGAGGTCGCGGTCGGAGCGGTCGTTGAACGTCGCGTCGAGCACGACGGATCGGCCGGCGGCGAGTTGCGCGCGGGCCTCCGCGACGAGCCGCCGGTAGGTCTCGTGCCGAGCCGCGGCGGAGTAGAGCGCCTCCCGGGACGCGGCGGGCGCGGGTGCGGCGGGGTCGAGTCCCGCGGAGCGCTTGCGGAGTTCGTCGGTCGAGAGCCGGTCGAACCCGCTCGCTTCGGCGAGCGCGGCCGCGACGTGGCTCTTGCCCGAGCCCGACAGTCCCGTGCAGGCGAGCACCGTCGGGCCGAGTGCGCGCCAGGCGGCGCGCGAGGCGAGCTCGAAGTGCGCCTTCGAGCCGTCCGCGGCCGTCCTGCGCTCGTCCTCCGCGACCTCCGGCTGCAGCGACTCCACGCCGAGGACCATGCCCCGCACGAGCGCGAAGTGGGCGACGAAGTACGGAACCAGTTCCTCGACGCCGCCGTCGCCCGACGCCTCGACGTAGGCGCGGACGAACGCACGGGCGAGGTCGGGACGGCCGTCGGCCTCGAGGTCCATCGCAAGGAACGCGATCTCGGCGGCGACGTCGTTCGTGCGAAGCGGGCGGGAGAACTCGATGCAGTCGAAGGCGTACACGCCTTCCGGGACGGCGGGGGCCCCGGCCAGCGCCGGCAGTCCGGGCGAGACGAGGCAGAGGTTGCCGAGGTGGAGGTCGCCGTGCCCCTCGCGCACCCGTCCCGCGAGCGCCCGGGCGAGGAACGCGTCTTCGCGTCGCGAGACGAAGAGGCGGGCGAACGGATCGAGCACCGCCCGCCGCAGCCCGTCGAACGCACCTCCCCGCAGCGGTCGGGCGTCGTCGATCACGTCCTGCCAGCGCCGCACGATCGCCGCCGGATCGCAGGCCGGCGAGTTCGCGGGCTCGGGCGGAAGGCTCGCGTGGAACGCCGCGACCGAACGTGCGAGTCGCTCGAGCCGCCCGCGGTCGAGGCGTCCCGAGACGAGCGCGCGATGGCCCATGCCGTCGGCCGGAAGCGTCCGCATGCGCACGAGCGGCTCGACCGGGGAGGCTCCGGGAATCGGCTCGGATCCGTCGTCGAGGCGCAGGCGTCCGTCGCGATCGCGCACCACCCCCGCCGTGCCGAGATAGATCGACGGGCACAGGCGCCGGTTCAGCCGGACCTCGTCCTCGCAGCAGGCGCGTCGCGCCGCGAGCGTCGAGAAGTCGGCGAAGGAGAACCGAACCGGCTTCTTCATCTTCCAGGTGAAGCGGTCGCCGACGAAGACGTGCGAGACGTGCGTCTGCACGTGGATGATCGACTTCGGGCGGTCGGGATGAAAGTCGGGATCGGCGAGGGCCTGCAGCACCTCGTCGACGGCTTCGGCCACGCTCACGCCTTCCGGGGGTCTCGGCCGCGGGCCCCGTCGCCGTGCCCCCGCCGCGGCTCCCCGGACGGCGGCGGGTCGACCGCGAGTTCGACGAGCGCCGCGATCACGGCTCCGACCCCCGCGAGCGCCATGTCCTTCTGCGCGTCCCACTCGTCGCCCTGCGTGCCGAGAAAGGCGGTGCCGGCCTCGGGGTCGGCGACCGAGGCGACCAGCCACTCGACGATCTCGTAGAGGGCGCCGCCGGCGATCACGGCGGCGACCGACAGGGCGAGTGTCGCGAAACGGCCCGGCTCGCGTCCGCGGAAGGAGAGCTCGCGGATCGGCCGCAGGAGCAGCACGCCGTAGAGGAAGTGGACGAGCCGGTCGTAGTGGTTGCGACCGAAGCCCGCCGCGCGCCCGAGCCACGCGTCGATCGGCACCTCGGAGTAGGTGTAGTGGCTGCCGATCGCGTGCAGCAGGAGGAAGATCGTTCCCTGCACGCAGGCGCGGTCCGAGAAGCGGAAGCGCCGGTGGCCCAGCACGAGCGCCGGCACCGCGACGAACACCGGCAGGTTCTCGAGCAGCCAGTCCGCCCGGTAGCGCGGCGCCACCGCGAGCGCGGCCCAGGCGAGCGCGAAGACCGCGAGGCAGACGACCGGCACTCGCGAGGAGGATCCCGTGGGCCCGTCGCCGCCCGGAGCCGGGGCCTCTCCCGGCCGGCCGCCCGTCCGCTTCATCGCTGCTCGTGGCGGGCGCCGCGGGAGCCTTCGGCCCCGCGGCGCCCGCTCGCGGTCACTTCTGGATCGACTCGAGGTAGGCCGCGATCGAGAGGATCTTCAGGTTCGAGGCGTCCTGCTCGTACATCGAATCGTCGAGCGGGTGGCCGAGGATCTCGCCCCACACCGGCATCTCGCGCGAGCCGTGCGCCGCGATCGGGGTGTCGCCCTTCACGATCGACAGAACCTTCGTCGTGGGAAACTGGCCGCCGTTCTGGCGCGACAGCAGGGTCAGGTCGACCGGGTGCTTGTTGAACGTGCTCGACGCCATGCCGTCGCCGGTGCCGGTCGGGCCGTGGCAGGTCGCGCAGTACTTCATGTACTGGTCGCGGCCGACCTGCAGGTACTGGGGCGTGCCCTTCTGGGGCAGCGGCGGCTTCGCGCCCGTCGCGGCACCGACCGCGGCGGTCGTGCCGCGGGCGGCGGCCCCGGTCGCGCCCGTCACGCCCTGGGCGGCGGCGCCGGCCACGCCGGTCGCGGCTCCGGCGGCGCTGCCGACGACTCCCGCGGCTCCCGTCGCCGCCGCGCCCACGACTCCGGTCGTCGTGCTGCCGACGGTGTTGACGGCGCTCCTCGTGGTCGCACACCCCGCCGCTGCAAGAGCGATCGCGATTGCAAGAATTCCTCGCATGTCCTGGCCCTCCTCCTGCCCGTCGCGATCCGGTCCCGGGGACGTCCGCCCGGCGCGTCCGACGGCGCACGTCGCCCCTATCCCACCTCCGGGTGGAATCCTAGCCGGGCCCCGTCCGGGCGACGGGCGGGAATTGCGGCGGCCCCGCGGTCGGCGCATCGTCCCCGGGGGGCGGACGGATCCGCCCCGGAACGGGAGGGTCCGGGACGATGGACGCGAGGACTTTCATCCGGTCGGTCGGGGAGAGGCTCCGGTGCGACGAGGCGCGCGCCGAGTCCGTGGCGCTCGCGGTCTTCCAGGTCCTGCGAGACCGCCTGACGCCGCACGAGGCCGCCGACGTCGCCTCGCAGCTGCCGCACGGGCTGCGCCGTCTCTGGACCGACAACGATCGCGCCGGCCGCGAGGTGGAACGGATCCACCGCGACGAGTTCGTCGGCCGGGTGCGCGCGTTCGCCGGGCTGCCCGACGACGCGGAGGCCGATCGCGGGGTACGCGCCGTGTTCGCGGTCCTCCAGCACGCGCTCGGCAGTCCGACGGGAGCGGAGGGGGAGGCCTGGCACGTCTACAGCCAACTGCCGAAGGACCTGAAGCGACTCTGGCTCGAAGCCGCGAAGGGCCCCCGGACCGCCTGAGCCCCCGGGCGAGCAAGCGACGTTCGGCTCGTCCCCGGCCTGCACCGCCCCCTTGCGTCTCCTGCGGGGATCGCGCATCTCTCCGTGGCGCGCCCCGCGGGTCGGTGCGGTGGCGTCGAGAGGAGGAACGCGGTGGAAGCCTACGTGATGATGATGATCGGCCTCGTGATGTTCGGCGGCTTCATCTATGCCGTCCTGAGGCTGCTCGACCTGATGGACCACCACTGATCGGGCCTCGTCGCTACCGGTGCACCGTCAGCACCGGGCAGGGTGCCGCGGGCACGACCCGCTCGGCCGTGCTGCCGAGGACCAGTCGCTTCAGGCCGGAACGGCCGTGCGTTCCCATCGCGACCAGGTCGGCCCCCGTCTCCTCCGCGGCGCGCACGATTTCCTCGGGCGGGTAGCCCTCGACCACGCGGGTCTCGACGCCGAGCCCGGCTTCCCGGATCCGGGTCGCCACCTTCTCCGCCTCGATGCGGGCCGCCGTGTGCGCCTGCGCTCGATCCTCGACGAGGACGGGCGCGGGAAGCGGCGCCACGAACTCGATCGGGACGTGGAAGGCGTGGACGAGAACGATCCGTTCGTCGCTGCCGCGTCCGAGCAGGCGGATCGCCGCGTCCACTGCCAGCGTCGCGTCCTGCGAGAAGTCGGTCGGCACGACGACGGTTCGCGGGCGCCGCGGCTTGCCCGCGTCCTCGGGATGGACGACGAGGACCGGGCAGTCGGCGCCGCGCACCACGTGGGCGGCGGTGCTGCCGAGCAGCATCTTCTTCCAGCCGGTGAGACCGCGCGTGCCCGCCACGACCAGGTCTGCGCCGCGGCGCCTCGCCGCCGCGACGATGGTCGCGGCGGCCGGTCCGATCTCGGTGGCCGTCTCGATGCGAGGCACGCGCGGTCCGAGCTCCGCGGCGAGCCGCGCGAGGTGGGCCCGTGCGGCGTCGGAGAGGTCGTCGTAGAAGCGGGCGGGAAGCGGCAGGAACTCCGGTGCCGGGTCGGCGGGCATCGCCGGCGCGAGCGCGTGGAAGAGAACGAGCCCGGCCCCGTGCGCCGCGGCGATCTCCGCGGCCCAGCGCGCGGCGCCGTCGCCGGTCTCGGAGAAGTCGATCGCGGCGAGGATCGTCCGCGGCTGGTCCCGGTTCGTCATTGCTCGGTGTCCTCCGTGGCGGGCTCGGCCGGGCGGGTGTTCCCGCCCCACGCCCGCCTGCCCCGGATCCTGCCCGAGTCGCGGACCTGCCAACACCCTTGCCGCGAGATTCGCGTCCACGGGAAGGCGGTGTCCTAGGGGGCGCCCCGAGGGGCACTTGCGCCGGGTACGCCGTTTGCATGGCTCCCGGGGCGACATGCTCGCCTCCTCGGACAGGATCCTCGTCGCGACCGACTTCTCGCCCGACGGCGACAAGGCCGTCTCGTGCGGTCGCGAACTCGCCCAGCGCTTCGGCGTCGAGACCCTCGTCCTGCACGTCGCACCCGTCGGGGCCGGCGCCCCGCCCGGTCCCGGCGGGCCGCTTCCCGAGCCGCTCGCCGACTGCCTCTCCGGTCTTCGCGCCCGCGGGCTCTGCGCGCGCGGCCTCGTCCGCACGGGGGACCCGGCGGCCCTCATCCTCGAGGTCGCGGAGCGCGAGAGCGCGGCCCTGATCGTGCTCGGTGCGCGCGGTGCGTCGAGCACGCCCGGCCTGCTGCTCGGCAGCGTCGCCGACCGCGTCATGCGACGTGCGACGCTGCCGCTGCTCGTCGTGCGACGCGCCGGTTCAGCCGACGGGCCGAAGCAGCCAGGCAGCGGCGCCGGCGACCAGGCCGACCGCGGCGAGGCCCAGGCCGGCGCGTAGCCGAAAGCCGCCCGTGCCGAGCCCGAGGACGATCCCCAGCTTCACGACGGTGTTCGAGATCGCACCGATGGCCACCGCGAGGGCGGCGACCGCCGGGTCCGCACCCTGCGCGACCGTACTCGCCATCGAGATCGAGAGCGCGTCGGTGTCGGCGAGGCCGAGCAGGGCCGCGGAGACGAGCAGCCCGGCGTCGCCGAACATCCCGCGGACCCAGTCGATGCCGAGGAGCACCGCTTGGAAGAGCAGCGCCATCTGGATCGCCGAGCGCAGCTGGAGAGGATTCCCGGTCTCCTCCGAGGGTGCGATCTCGCCGCGCGCGCTGCCGAGGAGTCCGACGAGCGTGAAGAGCGTGCCCGCGCACAGCGGGGCCACGAGCAGCAGGGCCACCCGCCGGCCGAGCAGCGGCGCGAGTGCCGAGGTGACGAGGATGATGCGCGCGAACATGACGCTCGAGGCCCCGACGACGCCGTTGGCGAGCGGTGCGGCCGCCGCTCCCGGCGCGCGGCTCGCCCTCGAGAAGCCGAGCGCGACGGAGGTCGAGGAGACGAGCCCCCCGAGCAGTCCGGCGATCGTGTCGCCGCGGCCCCGGCCGATCGCCCGCCGCGCGATGTAACCGGAGAAGCTCAGGCCCGAGAGCAGGAGCACGAGCGTCCAGACCGCCCGCGGCCGGACGCCGCCGAGCGGCCCGAAGGGACCGGTCGGAAGCAGCGGCAGGATCACGCTCGCCATCACGGCGAAGCGAGCCCCGGCCCGCAGTTCGACGTCGTCGAGCCGGCCGACCATCGAGTGCAGGCTCGACTTCTCGACGAGCAGCAGGCCGGACACGGCGATCACGGCGCTCGCGAGGGCGAGGCGGCCCGAGCCGGCGAGCACGCCGGCCGCGATCACGACCAGCGCCGCGACCTCCGTCGTCGCCTCGACGTCGTGCCGGCTCGCGGCGAGGTAGCCCGAGAGCACGAGAGCGGCGGCCGCCGCGAGCAGGATGGCGCCGAACGCGGGCTGGCCCTCGACCCAGAGACGCGCGGCGATCCCGGCGAGCCCGCCGAGCAGCGTGAAGGTCCGCACGCCGCCGAAGCGTGCGTGCTCTCCGCTCGCGTGGCCGGACCATTCGCGTTCGACCCCGATCGCGGCCCCGCCGAGCGCGGCCACGGCGACCTCGACGACCCCCGGCAGCCCGATCAGCGCATCGGCCGGCGCGTTCACGGCCGCCCCAGGAGCGAGATCGCGATCTCGACCGCGATCAGCACGATCACGGTGGTCTCGAGCAGTTCCGCCCGCGCGGTCGCGGCCCTCTGCGCGAGGATCGACGAGAGTTCCTGCACGACCTCGAGCTTCCGCGCGACGGCGCGCTCCCAGCTCTCGAGCCCGAGGCGCTGCGCGGTCTGCGCGTAGACCTTGGCGAGGTAGAGGTCGCCGCCGAGCTTGAGCGAGTTGTGGATGCGCTCGAAGATCCGCGCCATGTCGATCCGCACCGCCGAGAGCTCGTCGATCGCGGCGTGGAGCGGTCGGGCGAGAAAGGTCGGCCGCCCGAGGCCGCGCGCGCGCGTCCCGACGTCCGCGATGCGACGGTCGAGAAGGGCGTCGTACCAGCGGAGCTCGACCAGCTGGACGTTCAGGAACTCGAGGATCGCGACCGCGTCGTGCCAACTCGTGTCGACCACGAAGGC
>JAGWVP010000170.1 GCA_018970825.1 bacterium
GCCGAGGCTGGGCACGACGGCAGGCTCGCGAGGATCGCGAACGCGGCCGCCGTGGCCGCGAGACGGGCGTGGCTGACCCTCATCGGTGCATGTCCTTTCATTCTGGTTTTCGAGGAGACGGGGCTCGGGGTGAAGCGAGGCCGGCGAGCGGGTCGCCCCGCTCGCCGGCCGGATGATGACACCGCCGACTTCGCCCGTCGAACCGGGCCGAGACCGGCATGGCGCGGTGCGTCAGGTGCTCAGAGCACGTACTCGAACTGCATCCTCACGTTCGATCGGTCGCGCACGAGTCCGAGCTGGTAGCGGTACACGCCGCTGTTGATCGCCGAGTAGTCGACGATGAACCGGAACGGATCGCGGATGAAGCGGATGTTGGGCTGGAACACGAACATGCCCTGCCAGTCGTAGAACATGTTGAAACCGGGGGTCACCTGCATGTTGACCTCGGTCCACGGCACCTTCGTGTTGTAGGTCGTGTTGATCGCGAGGGTCTGCAGGTAGGAGTTCTCCACCAGCGGCACGATCCGGGTCGAGTTGTTCTGCTCGGGGATCGGGAGACCGATGCGGCAGCTCTGGCAGACCGAGCCGTTGCGGTCCATGCCGAAGATGTGCCGGTAGAAGAACTGGGTCGAGATGAAGAAGGTCTGGTTCGGGTTCAGGAACCGGATGAACTGGTTCGTGTCCCACCCGACCGCCATGTTGAAGGTGTTGCGGCGCACCACCGTGTCGTAGGTGCCGTTCAGCACCGGGGAGAGGAACTCGCTCACGTACTGCCCGGTGAGCCCCTTGCCGGCGAAGCCGGTCTCGGTCGGGCCACGGAACAAGGCCTCGTTGTTGAACACCGCGGCCTCGGCGCGCAGCACGCTGAAGAGCTTCGGCAGCGCGGTCGTCATCGAGGCACCGTTCACCCAGACGAGCGGAGCCGTCTGCTCCGCCGCGATGACCGACTGGAAGCCGGGCACGCCGGCGATGTCGAGCGAACTCGTGTAGCCCGGGTCGGTCGGGACCGCCGCGCGGAAGCGCACCGCCGGGATGTCGAACATCGTCTGGTAGCTCGCGAGCGTGAACGTGGTGTCGGCGACGTTGAACACGAAGCGACCGCCGCCGCGGAAGTTGTGGGCCGAGAGGTCGGGCGCATCGAGCAGCGCGAGCGTCTGGCCGGTCGGCGGGCCGAGCGGGTTCGACCAGGGGGAACCGGCCGGCGCGCCGGGGACGAACGCCACCGTGCGGTCGAACGCCCAGTAGCCCTCGAAGAAGGCCTGGTCGACCGGGCCGATCGACCCGAGGTTGTAGCTCACGCGCAGCATGTCGAGGGGCACGCGCCGTTCGTCGAGATCGAGGAAGAAGCCGCCGAAGCTGTTGTCGACCGGGTTGATGTTGTCGAGCAGGCGGAAGACGTCCGTCTCGCCCCAGACGAGGCTCTGGCGTCCGAAGCGCATGAAGAACGGCCCCTGCTCCCAGTCGACGAATGCCTGGAAGAGGCGGTTGCGGTAGTCGCCGACCGCGCGCAGCCGGTTGCGGACGCGGTCGACGCGGTACTGGGCGACCTTCCGCAGCGCCTCGGAGCCCCAGGGCAGCGCGCCGCTCGAGGCCACGAACAACTGGGTCTCGATCTCCTTCAGGCTCTGTCCCTGGTGGCTGTAGGGATCGGCGCCCCAGTTGTAGATGCTGTCGGCCTCGCCGCGGTAGGTCAGGTAGTACCGGAACGAGGTCACCTCCGGCATCTTCGCGCCGAGGGCGTTCCCGAGCATGGTCCAGGGAGCGTACTTCAGGTACTGCTCCGTCCACGGAACCAGGTCGTGCTGCCACTTCATTTCGAGGAAGTAGCGGTTCTGGATCACGTCGCCCGCGTGCGAGTACGGAAAGGTCCCGCCGAACACGCAGTTCGCGGCCCCCGGGTTCGCGAAGCACTCCGGCGGCTGGTTCGCGGGGCGCGTGGACTGCTTGTCCATCGTGCCGATGCGGACGTTGCCGTAGGCGCGCGCCGTGAGATTGATCGTGTCGGAGATCTTGAGGGCCTGCGCTTCGCGCGCGGCCAGCAGGCCGACGGCGACGAATGCGACCGCGAGCCCGAACCTGCCCAGCCTTTGTGCCATCGGATCCTCCCCCGGTTCTGATGTTTTTCCGCCGGACTCCTCGGCGCCGACGTGGTCGGCGAGGCCCCGGCGCCCCCTCGGGGCCCCGCCTTCTGAACCGCTGCGGCGGACGTGTCAACCGGTCGTGGCATCTCTCCGAGTGCGGTGCGTCATGAAATGTCCATGCAACCCGATCGGCTGCGTTCGCCGGACCGGGGATCGACGCATCGCGGTTTGAGTCGCTCCCCCGGGTCTGCTTTCGTCCGCGGCGTCGGCATCGGGCCGACGGGGAGGTCCTCGAGAGGTGGGGCAGCGGTCGACAGGACTGCGGCTCTTGTTCCTCGTGGCGGCGTTGTGGTGCGGAGGGGCGCTCCCCTCGCGGGCGAGCGGGAACGAGCCGCGACTCGAATTCGCGCAGGTGCTGGGGGCTCCCGGTCGCCTCGAGGACCGCGTCCGCTTCTGGGTCGACGTCTTCACCCGCTACTCGGTCCAGCAGGCGATCGTGCAGGACCGCGACCGCCCCTGGGTGGTCTTCGCGGTCGTCCCCATCGAGCGCCCGAGCCGGCTGGAACTCGCGCGGGTCCGGGCGGAGTACGAGGACCTGGCCGCCCGGGTCCACCGGGCCCTCGACCGCCCGGGCTCGCCCGCCGCGAAGACCCTGGTCGGCGAGGGGGGGGAGGCCTGGAGACGGCTCCTTCCCCCGGTCGGACCGGAGGCCTTCGCCGAGGCGCGCCACCGCCTCGAGGTCAGGCCCGGGCAGCGCGAGATCTTCCTCGACAGCCTCTCCCGCTCCCGCCCGTTCCTCGGCGCGATGATGGGTCTCGTGCGCGCCGCGGGACTTCCCGAGGAGATCGCCTTCCTGCCCCACGTCGAGTCCTCCTTCAACGCCGACGCGCGCTCGAACGTGGGAGCGGTCGGCATCTGGCAACTCATGCCCGAGACCGCGCGGCGCACCCTCCGGGTCGGCGGCGGCATCGACGAGAGACGCGACCCGGTGCGCTCGACCCACGCGGCGACGCGATACTTCCGCGACGCCTTCGAGGCACTCGGCAGCTGGCCGCTCGCGGTGACCTCCTACAACTACGGCGTGAACGGCATGCGGCGCGCGGTCGAGGCGCTCGGCACGACCGACCTGGTCGACCTGATCGAACGCCACGACAGCCCGGCCTTCGGCTACTCGGCCAAGAACTTCTTCGCGCAGTTCCTCGCCGCGGTGCACGTCGCGCGCCACGAGGCGTTCTACTTCCCGCCGCGCGCACGCACGCAGATCGCCTCCGCGCGGACGAGCGCGGCGTTCGCGGACGGCGCGCGCTGCCGCGGCCCCGGCGGAGAGCCGTCGGCCCTGTTCGACCTGCCGACTGCACCGGCAATCGCACTCGGCGACGCGAATCTCCCCGCGGCCCTCGCGACCCCTGCGCCGCCGAACCTCGCCGCGCTCGATCGTGGCCGCAGTCGCGGCGCGACGGGCGGGGGCCGCTCCGCGCACGCGGCCAGCCGGACCGCCGGGGGGGCTCCGCTTCCGGGCGGGACGGCGATCGCGCGGGCGGACGCGGTCGCACGCTCCGCGACGGCGCGGGCGACGCCGGACGCGGTCGCCCGGCGGGACGCGCCGCCCCCGCGGGAGCACCTCGTCCGCAAGGGCGACTCGCTCTGGACGATCGCGCGGCGCCACGGGACCACCGTCGAGGCGATCCGCCAGGCGAATCGCGACGTGTCGCCGTCGGCCCAGCTCCACCTGGGCCAGCGGCTGCGCATCGAGGGCTGACGCCGGGATGGGAGCCATCCCCGAGGACGAGGATGCCGTGTTCGCCGCGGCGGCCGCTGCGCTCGCGCGCGCGCGCCACGCGATCGCACTCACGGGTGCCGGGCTCTCGGTCGAGAGCGGGATCCCGCCGTTTCGCGGCCCCGGCGGGCTGTGGACCAGGCACGGCGAGCCCCCGCTCGACGGTTGGCAGCGGTTCCTCGCCGACCCGAAGGCCTTCTGGGAGTCGCGCCTGCGGCCGGCGGGCCCGATGCGCGAGCTCGCCCGCGCGGTCGATGCGGCGCGCCCGAACCCCGGGCACGAGGCGTTCGTCGACCTCGAGCGCATGGGCGTGCTGCGCTGCCTCGTGACGCAGAACATCGACGGGCTCCACGGGCGCGCGGGCCAACGCGAGCTCGCCGAGATCCACGGCAACGCGCGACTCGTACGCTGCATCGAGTGCACGTCGCGGTGGCCCAGGGAGGAGATCCCGACCGAGGTCCTGCCGCCGCTCTGCCCGCACTGCGGGGGGCTCGTGAAGGTGGACACCGTCTCGTTCGGCGAGCCGATCCCCGCGGACGTGCTCCGCCGCAGCATGGAAGAGGCGGAGCGGGCCGACTGCATCGTCGTCGCCGGCACCTCCGCGACGGTCCACCCCGCCGCCTCGCTGCCCCACGCGGTGCTCGGACGCCGGGGGGTGGTCATCGAGGTGAACCCCCACGAGAGCGAGCTCTCGCCGCTCGCGACCTTCGTCCTGCGCGGCCCCGCGGGCGAGACGATGCCTCGGCTCGTGCGCGCCGTCCGGACGCTGCTCGCCCCGGCCGTCTAGGCCGCCCGGGCTCCCGGCGCGCGGGCGTGAAGGCCCGCGCTCGACGGGCGACCCGTGACGTGGAGAGATGAGGACCGTGCGCCCCCGCGAGATCGACACCGGCATCGGCGACTCCCCGCGAACGATCTTCGAGCGGATCGCGGCCTCGCCCGGTGCGTTCTGGATCGACGGCGGAGAGCTGGGGATCTCCTTTCTCGGCGCGCTGCCCGACGCCCGCTTCGCGGTCGCGGGCGACGGCTCCGTGAGCGAGAACTCGCGCACGACCCGCACCGGCGACCCGCTCGACGCGATCGCGGGCTTCGTCGCGCGGGCGACGGCCGACACCGGCCCCGGGTCCGCTCCCCGCGTCGTGGGTGCCCTCGCCTACGACCTCGCGCCGTTCGTCGAGCCGCGCATGTCGCTCGCGACCGCTCGGCCTCACGACGACCTCCCGGTCGCGGCGCTGTGTCGCTACCCGGCCGTCGCGGCGTGCCGCCGCGAGGGGCCCGGCGGTGCCTGGAGCACGCGCATCGAGGCGGACGACGCGGCCTCGGCAAGACGCCTCGAGCGATTGCTCGCGACCGGATCCCGGGCCGCCAGGCCCGCCCCCGCCGGCGACCCGGTCGTCCTCGAAGCGCCCGACGGCGCCTCCTACCGCCGCGCGATCGAGGCGGCCCGCGCGCTGATCGCCGACGGGGACGTCTACCTGGTGAACCTCGCCCAGCGCTACGTGCTCGACGGCATCGGCGACCCGGCAGGGGTCTTCCTCTCGCTCCGCGAGGCGCAGCCGGTACCGCTCGGTGCCTTCTTCGACGCGGGCTCGGCCGTGCTGTTCTCGAACTCGCCGGAGCGCTTCCTCCGCGTCGGCGGCGGGCGGATCGTGACCGAGCCGATCAAGGGAACGCGGCCGCGCGGCGCGACGCCGCGCGAAGACGAGGCGCTGCGGCGCGAGCTCGCCGGCGACGAGAAGGAACGCGCCGAGCACGTGATGACGGTCGACCTCGAGCGAAACGACCTCGGCCGGGTCTGCGTCGCGGGCTCCGTGCACGTGCCGTCGCTGCTCCGGGTCGAGACCTTCGCGACGCTCCACCACCTGGTCTCGACGGTCGAGGGCGAATTGCTCGCGGGCGTCGGGCTCGCCGAGGTCCTGCGCGCGACCTTCCCGGGCGGCTCCGTCACCGGCGCGCCCAAGATCCGCGCGGCCCAGGTGATCGCCGCCCTCGAACCCGAGCGGCGGGGCTTCTACACCGGCGCTCTCGCCTGGTTCCGGGGGCCTCTCGACTTCGACTCGAGCATCGCGATCCGCACCGCGACGGTACGCGGGGGCCGGCTCGTCTACCCGGTCGGTGCCGGCATCGTCGCCGACTCCGACGCGAACCTCGAGCACCGCGAGTGCCGGCTGAAGGCGGCAGCGCTGCTGCGAGCGGCGGGCCTCGACGCCGACGCCGAAGGGCGGCCGACGCCCCGGGGATCCCGCGGCGGCGAGGCGATCCCGCCCTCCCCCGCGAGGATGGCGCGTTGAGCCGGGAACGACCGCCGCGACGGGCGCGCGCACTCGCCTCGGTCGACGGGACGATCCTGCCCGCCGCGCGAGCGCGCGTGTCGATCCTCGACCGCGGTTTCCTCTACGGGGAGGCCTTCTTCGAGACCCTGCGGCTGCAGGACGGCCGCCTCGTGGACTGGCGCCCCCACCTGCGACGGCTCCACGCGAGCCTCGCCGCCTTCGCGATCCCGCGACCCGCGGCCGACCTCGAGGCCGCCGCGCGCGCACTCGTCGCCGCGAGCGGGTTGCGGGAGGGCGCCCTCCGGCTGACGGTCACCGCCGGGACCGGCGAGGGCCTCGAGCGCCCGGCCGGACTGCGGCCGACCGTCGTGATGACGGTGCGACCGCTTTCGCCCGCGCTCGGGCGTCACGTCGAGCACGGCATCGCGGCGGTGCGGCTCGGGTTCGGGCGCGGGCTCGCCCGGGCCGACGCCGGCCACAAGAGCGTCGCCTACCTCGGATCGATCGCCGGCCGCTCCGCGGCCGCGCGCGCCGGCGCCGACGACGGCTTCTTCGTCGAGGCCGACGGGCAGGCGAGCGAGGCGACCGCCGGCAACCTGATGGTCGTGCTCGGACGACGGCTACGGACGCCGCCCCCGACCTCGGGCTGCCTGCCGGGCGTGACCCGCGCGACGGTCCTCGCGCTCGCGAGGCGCTGCGGGCTCGACGTCCGCGAGGAGACGATCGCGGCCTCGTCGCTCGCGGGAGCGGACGAGATCCTCGTGACCGGATCCGTGGCCGGGATCCTCTCCGTCGTGCGCCTCGACGGCCGGGCGATCGGCAGCGGCCGCCCCGGTCCGGTCTCGCTC
>JAGWVP010000171.1 GCA_018970825.1 bacterium
TCGGCGACGTGGTCCGAGTGGAAGTGCGTGAGAAAGACCGCGTCGATCCGCGCCATCGGCAGGAGCGATCGCTCCATCGACCGCTCGGCGCCGTCGCCCGCGTCGAAGAGCAGGAAGAGGCCGTTCGCGAACACCGCCGTGCAGGCCTGCGCGCGGTCCGACGGGATCGGCGTGCCGGTCCCGCAGGTGACCACGGTGATCGCGTCGCGCCGCTCGAGTTCGGCCTGGGCCCGGGCGGCGGCCTCGCGGTTCGCGCGCTGCTGCTGCTCGACCAGGAGCTCGAAGGGCGACGGCGGCTCCGGACAGGTCGCGTCGGGAATCGGCGGGCTTTCCCCGATCGGCAGCGGCCCGTCGTCGCGGCAGGTCGGGCCGGCGACGTCGGCGTTCGACACCGAGTCGCAGCCGGAGAGCGCGGCGAACGCGGTCGCGAGGGCCGCGGTCACGGCAAGCGCTGCGAGCGGAAGCGAACGGGCGGACCGGGCGGGGCGCGCGTCGGGCCCCGGACTGCGTGGGGAGCGGATCATGGAAGTTCTCCTCTCGCGGACCCCGGGGCTCCGCGCATGTATGGGCACGGATACTGCCATTACCTGGAAGCCGTCAAGGCGCGGACCCTCCCGGGGCGACGGGTCCGGTCGTGGGCCGACGACGCGGCCCCCCCCGGTCGCTCGGCGGTGACGCGGGTCGTCCGACCTCAGGACGCCAGTGCCGCGGCGAAGGCCGGGTCGCTGCGCTTCAGCGCGACGATCCGCTCGGTCCCGCGGACGACGGTCGGGTGCTCGTGGGCCGCGATCGCGGCGGCGTAGCTCGGCCGCGCCTTCAGCGCGCGCCAGTACTCCTGCACGCACGGGCGGCGATCGACGAGCAGTTCGGACTCCCAGTCGGCCTCGCGGATGCGATCGAGGATCGCCATCATGCCGGCATCGGCGAGCGTGAACCGGGCGCCCGTGATCCACGGGCCGCCGGTCTCGCCGAGCGTCGCCTCGAGATCGTCGAGGTGCCCGTGCATCGCGAGTCGCGAGCTCCGGATCATCGAGTGGAACGGCTCGGTGGTCGCGACCGCGCGGAGTCCGCGCACCTTCATCGCGAGGAAGCCGATCGGCCGCATCTTGAGACGGTGGAAGAGCAGGCCCTCGAGGATGCGGTGCACGGGGACGTCGGGCAGCATCGCCGCGAAGAGCGGCATCGTGAGACCGGGCACCGCGTTGCCCGCGGTCTCCCGCGCGGCCTTCGGCGGGTCGTCGCCGACCAGCGAGCCCTTGTGCACCCAGCGATCCATGACCGCCCGCGCGCGCGGATCGTCCGGGACCAGTCGCCCGGGGTCGCCCGAGTGCTCGGAAGCGTAGGTGATCTGGTCGTGGGACTCGTAGACCGGGTGTCCGCGGTGGACCAGCACCGGCACGAGCCCCGCGGGGTTCACCGCGAGGAAGGCGCGCGAGATCGTCTCGTAGGAACCGGTCTCGATCAGGTCGACACGGTGCGCGGCATGCGGGATGCCGAGCTCGGCGAGGCAGACGCGCATCTTCTTCGAGCACAGCGAGAACTCGTTGTGCCAGAGCTCCCACTCCTGCTCGTGGGGCAGCGTGATCTCCGGATGGAGCCCGCCCGTGATCGAGTGGGTGCGCCGGTGCGAGCGCTCCCAGAGGTACCAGCCGGCGAGACCGCCGAGCGCGAGGGGGACGACGTTCACGACGGGCGGATCTCCGCGGGCTCTGCGGCGCCGCCGGTAGGGCGGGGCCGGCGCTCGAGGAGCCTCGTCACGGGTTCGGAAACGTGTTCGGCGGCGTGCCGGCCCCGTCGCCCGCGCGCTCGAGCACGATCACGAGCTTGAGATCCGGGCGCGTCCACACCATGTGCCCATCGGCGTCGAGCCGCCGCGTGACCTCGATCCCGGGGATGCCGACCGGCCGCAGCACGAAGACGCCGTCCTCGTAGGAGGCGACCACGTGGATCGGGGTCTTGAAGTCGAACGCGGACACGTCGTGGACGCCGTTCTCCTCGGTCCCGTCGGCGCGCGCGTCGGCGATCGTGCCGCCGCCCATGTCGACGATCCGGTCGCCGCACTGCTCGATCCGCTCGACGTAGCGCCAGAAGCGGTCGCCCTCGGGGAGCGGCGCACCGGCCCGCTCGCCGCGCAGCGTCTTCCAGAGGCCGCGCAGGTCGGGCGCGCCCTCGACGAGCGGCTCGGTGCATCCCGCGAGGACCGGCGGCGGAAAGGTGGCGCCGAAGCCACCCGGCGGCGTGTGCGCGACCGGGATGTCGTCGGCCGAGAGTCCGGGCGAGGAGGCGGTGTCGCCGCAGGCGGAGAGCAGGAGCCCCGCGAACACGACCGGGAGCAGGGAACGCTTCATCGACGACCGCCTACCGCGCGGCAGGGTCGCCTGTCGAGCCCCGAACGACGACGCTCCTCGTCCGGTACCGAGCGGCACGATCACCCGCCCATGCGCGCCCGCAGCCCGGGCAGCAGCCCGAGCGCGTTGTCGCGCTCGATCCGCCGCAGGTCGGCCGCCTCGAAGCCGAAGTCCCGCAGCCCTTCGATCGACATCTGCGTCACGATCTCCGGCGCGAACGGGAAGTCGCTGCCGAAGAGGATGCGGTCGCAACCGACCAGCTCGCGCAGGGAATGCAGGGCGAAGGGGTTCGCCGAGAGCGCCGTGTCGTAGTGGAACGACTCGCGCAGGTAGGCGAGGAAGCCCTTCGGGGCGCGCGCGCGGAGCGCCTCGCCCATCGTCGGGTGCAGGTCGAGCAGCGACCAGCGCCAGGCGAGGAACGGCGTGGTGCCACCCGCGTGCGAGAGGATGAAGGACACACCCGGGTAGCGCTCGACCGTTCCCGTCCAGACGAGATTCGCGACCGCCCGGCTCGTGTCGAAGGTGAACTCGGTCGCGAAGCCCGGCACCTCGGTCGGGATCGACTCGCTGCTCCTGGGCACGGTGGGGTGAATGAAGACGACCGCGCGACGACGGTGGAGCTCGGCGAACACCGGGTCGAAGAGCGGATCGCCCAGGTAGCGACCGTCGCTCTGGCTCGCGAGCAGGACGACGCCGTCGAGCTTCAGCACGCCGAGCGCGCGCTCGATCTCGGCGAGCGCTCCGTCGACGTCGGGCAGCGGCACCGTCGCGAACGCCCCGAAGCGCGACGGGCGGGCCGCGACGAGCGCCGCCGCCACGTCGTTGCATCGGCGCGAGAGGTCGCGGGCCGCGACGGCGTCGCCGAAGTGCACGCCGGGCGACGAGATCGACACCACCGAGGCCGCGATGCCCTGGCGGTCCATCGTCTCGAGGCTCGACTCCGGGCTCCACGCGGGAAACGGGATGCCTCCCCCGCCGTGGATGCCGAGCTTCGCCATCGCCCCGACGTACTCCGGCGGCAGGACGTGGTGGTGGACGTCGATGCGGTGGGGATCGGACAAGACGGGCTCCCTCTCAGCGGCCGGCGAGCGGGTGGATGGCTTCGACGCTCGCGTCTTCGCCGAGCAGCAGTTTCCCCGCGAGCCGGCGAAGCTCGCGCAGCTCGTCGTGGGCGAGGCCTCCGAACTGGCCGCGGTGGAGACGCTTGATCCTGCGCGTGAGGCGCAGGAAGGCCTCGCGCCCGGCCTGGGTGATCTTCACCAGTACGACGCGGCGATCCGTCGACGAGGAGTTTCGCTCGATGAACCCGAGAGCGGCGAGTCGGTCTGCGAGCCGTGTCGCGTCGGCCGCGCGATTCAGGTGGCCGTCGATGAGCGATCCCATCGGGACGCCGTCGGGCGCCTGGTGGCGCGAGAGGAACCAGAGAATCGTGTAGTGCGACATCGCGATCCCCTCCTCGCGGCAGATCGCCTCGACCTCGCCCGACAGTCGCCCTGCGAGCAGGTAGACGGAGATGAAGGCCTCGCGGTCGAGCCGCTCGATCTCGGGCTCGCGGATCCGGGAGGTCGGCTTCGTGCTCGCCGGGCGCGGCGGCCGTGCCGCGCGCGCGGAGTTCGCGGCGGGAGCGACGGACGTCGCCGGTCGCGCGCGGCGCGGGCTCAAGCCGCGAGCTCCCGGTCGAGCACCCGCGCGAGCGCGCCCGAGAGCACGCGCGACGGGTCGGCCGCGGCGCCCGTCGAGCGCCAGCACACGTGCCGGTCGGGGCGGACCAGGATGGCGCCGTCCGCCGCGATGCCGCGGTGCCGCAGCCAGTGACAGCGGGGGTCGAGCAGGTCGCCGCCGAGGTGGCCGATCCGCACCGCGTCGATCGGGATCCCGGCGCGCGCACCGATCGCCCGCGCCGCCTCGCACCAGGGCTGCCCGTCCTCCCCCGCGACCAGGAGGAAGCGGCCCGGCCGCACGAGGTCGATCGTCGAGAGCGCACGACCGTGGAGATCCTCGATGCGCGCGTGCGGTAGCGGATGTCCCGGCCGCGTCGACGGGTGGTAGAGACGGACCGGGTCGGGCGAGGAAGGAGGCGGCGTTCCGTCGGGCACGACGGCGCCCGACTCGTAGGCGACGCCGTACTCGACGGCGTGCTCGCGGAACTCCATCGACTGCGAGGCGAAGGCGTACAGCACCGAGACGCGGAACTCCTCGTCCTCGGGACGGCCGCTCCAGAGGCGGCGCAACCGTGCCCAGTTCTCTTCCGCGCTCGACTGCTCGGAGAGCCCCGCCGCCTGCAGGATCGCGAAGTGGTTCAGCGCGTTCTCGACCGAGCGCTGCACGTTGCAGGCGTCGGCCGGCTTGCGCTCGGGCTCGTAGCTGTCGAGCAGCCGCTCGCCCGCCTGCCCCTTCACGACCGCGGCGATCTTCCAGCACATGTTCTGCGCGTCGTGGATCGCGCTCGTGAGCCCGAGCCCGCCGGTCGGCGGGTGGCGGTGCGCGGCGTCGCCGAGGACGAAGGTCCGCCCGGAGCGGAAGCGCGAGGCGACGACGCCGTCGAGCGACCAGCGCGACACCTTGTGCACCCGGACGGGGTGGTCGCCGATGCCGAGGGACGCGCGCATGTCGGCGAGCGCCTGCTCGTCGGTCACCTCGCTGTGGCCGGCCGGGTAGTTCAGGTGGAAGACCCATTCCTCGGAGTCGGGCCCCCAGCGCTTCGGGCCCATCGGCACGAGCACCGCGAGGCGACCGGACTCCGGCAGCCAGATCCAGCGGATCAGCACGTCGGGATCGCGCGCCCACCGCGACAGGTCCGCCGCCAGATGGATCGAGATCTCCTGGGCGAGGCCGCGCGCACCTTCGAGCTCGATGCCGACCAGGCTCCCGACCTTGCGACCCCCGTCGCAGGCCAGCACCCAGTCGGCGCGCACACGGTAGTCGCGCCCCGCGGCATGGTCGCGCACCGTCGCGAGCGCACCGCGGTCGTCCTGTTCGAAGCCGACGACCTCGTGGTGGAAGCGCACCCGCCCGGGAGAAAGCTCCTCGGCCCGCCGCTTCAGGATCGGCTCGAGCCGGATCTGCGGCAGGTTCGACTGCGCTCGCGGACTCGCGGCGACCCAGTCCTCGTCGGTGTAGCCGGCTCCCCAGCACTCGAGGCGATGGAGCCTGCGCCCGTGGTCGGGGGACGGGCCGGCGAGCCCCGCGTAGAACGCGGTCGCCCTCATGTTCTCGCGAGGGGTTCCCTGCGCCTCGATCTCGTCCGCGACCCCGCAGTCGGCGAGGATCTCCATCGCGCGCTGGTTCAGGACGTGGGCCTTGGGCAGGAGCGAGGTCGTCGGGAGAGCGCTCACGAGCAGCGACTCGACGCCGAGTCCGGCGAGCAGCATGGAGGCGGTGAGGCCGGCGCCGCCGCCGCCGACGATCAGGACGGGGGTCTTCTCGTCCGCGAGGTCGTTCATGGGAACGGCCTCCTACCCTGGGCCGGATATTCGTGTCAACGAAATTCGGCCGAACGATTGATCGGCGGACCGAGGTCGAAAAGCCAGGCGCCGGCCCCGACGTCCGTGACGGCGTCGAGCTGCTCGCCCCGCTGCGCCAGCCGTGCACGGTGCGCGCGTTGCTCCTGCTTCTCCTCCCGCGACTTCCAGACGGCCACGTACCAGGTTCGACCTTCGACGGGCAGCTCGGCGAGCGACGTCGTCGATCCTCCCGCATCGTCTCCCGATCGACCCGCCGCGGGGGCCGCGGGCCACTCGCCGAACCTACGGGCATCGAAGTCGGGCAGGTCGAGCAACCGGGAATAGAGTCCGAAGGCGGCCCATGCGCGGAAGTGCACGACGACGTTCTCTCCGGGCCTCCACCGCTTCGCGAGGGTCTCGAGGACCGGGCGCAGGTTGTCGATCGGGGGAGGGTCGATCACGTGGTGCCAGGGACGGTGGCCGGCCTCCGACGCCACGATCGCGAGGCCCGCGAATCCGACGACCGCCCTCCCGACCGCGGTCGAGGCGAGCGGCAGGGACCCGACGGCTGCGAAGACCGCCGCGACGAGCAGCGCCACGACCGGCACGAGGAAGAGGGCCAGTCGTCCGCAGATCGGCATGAACCGCAGCGCTGCCGCCCCGAAGGCAACCGCGAAGAGGAGCGCCACCACCGCGCCCCAGAAGCGGCGCGAGCCGGTGAGGAGCACGAGAAGACCCGAGCCGGCTGCGGCGGCTGCGGCTCGCGGCCAAGAGAACCCGAGGGGATCCCTCGTCAAGCGAAGAGCCAGGGACAGCAGCCATCCCGGTGCCGTATCGAGCCGGCGCGGCGGGAAGCAGCCCTGCGTACGCCAGTACACCTGCAGCCAGGGATTACCCACGCTCCGGGAGAGCGAGAGCGTCCACAGGAGCGCGAGGCTCGCGGCCCAGCTCACGGCGAGTTTCGCGAGCGGCGCGAACCGCCGTCGCTCACCGTGCAGCGCGGCTTCGAGCGCGAGCGCGATCCCGACGGCGGTGAGCACGAACACCGAGGTGAGCGAAAACCATGGCGCGAGAACGCCGGCCGCGAGCAGGGCGCGAAAGCGCCCGGAGTCTTCGGGCGCCTCGCG
>JAGWVP010000172.1 GCA_018970825.1 bacterium
CGACGTCGTCGTCGAGCGCAACGAGGTCTCGGAGAGCGACCTGGGGATCGAGGTCGGCGCGGAGAACCCGGGCACGACGACCCGCCGCGTCGCCGTCCGCGACAACCTGCTGCACGACAACGACAAGGCCGGTCTCGTCTTCGGCGGCTACGCCTCCGGCACCGGCCGGGTCGCCGACTGTTCCTTCACCCACAACACGCTTTGGCACGACGACGCGCTCGGGCTCGGCTACGGGGAGATCTGGGTGCAGTGGGGCTCGTCGAACCTGGTCGAGCACAACGTCGTCGTCGCGCGCGAGGACGGCGTGCTGCTCGCGAACTGGGAGGGGGACCTGGGCAACTCGCTCGACTGGAACCTCTGGTACGCGGCGGGGGCGCCGTCCTGGACCTGGCACGGCGAATCCCTCGCGAGTCTCCCCGGGTTTCGATCCGCGAGCGGTCACGGCGCGAACGACCTCTTCGCCGACCCCCGGCCGGTGGCCCCGGCGACCGGCGACTTCCACCTGGGGACGGGCTCGCCCGCGATCGACTCGGGACGACCGGGCTTCGCCGCCGCCGCCGGCGAACTCGACTTCGACGGCGGCATGCGCGTCGTCGGGCCGCGCGTCGACCGCGGTGCCGACGAAGCGGCGCGTTGCGGCGACGCCGTGGTGCAGCCGCCGGAGACCTGCGACGACGGCAACGCGACGAGCGGCGACGGCTGCGACGCGAACTGCACCACGACCGCCTGCGGCAACGGCGTCGTCGCCGGGGGCGAGCAGTGCGACGACGGAAACCTCGCGCCCGGGGACTGCTGCGACGCATCCTGTGCGCTCTCGCCCGCGGGGTCCGCCTGCGACGACGCGGACGCCTGCACCGGCCCCGACGCCTGCGACGGCGCCGGGGCCTGCCTCGGCGAGGTCGCCCCGAGCGACGCATGCCTCGCGCCGGGCGTCGCGACGATCGCGATCCGCGGCGGCTCGCGACCGGGGCTCTCGTGGAAGTGGCAGAGGGGCCCGGCGATCGACCCGGGGGATCTCGGCGACCCGACGTCGCCGGGTCCGGGCTTCGTGCTGTGCGTCTACGACCCGGGCGCCCCCTCCCCGCTCGCGCTCCGCGCGGAGGTGCCGGCCGCGGGCAACTGCCGCGGCAAGCCCTGCTGGAAGCGCCCGAACGCCTCCTCCCTGAGCTTCGCCTCGGCCGACGGCGCCCCCGACGGCGTGACCTCGCTCGTCGCGAAGGCCGGCACCGCCGGCAAGTCGCAGGTGCAGTTCGCAGCGAAGGGCGGCCTGTTCGTCGCGCCCTCGTTTCCCTTCGTGCAGTCGCAACCGGTGGTCGTGCAACTGCACGCGCCGGGCGGGCGGTGCTTCGGCTCGACGCACGCCGCGCCGGCGCGACGATCCGACGGGGAACGCTTCGAGGACGACGCGCGCTGACCCCTCGCGCGTGCCCGGGGGGCATGACGGTTCGGCGGCTTCGGAGAACGTGGCGACGCCGGCCGCCCGGGCCGTCCCGGATCAGGACTCCCCGCCGAGGATCCCGTGCAGGCGCTCGGTCGCCTCGACGAAGCCCTCGACCATCTCCGCGACCACGGTGCGCGAGGACTTCGACGCGTTCAGCTGCCCGACGACCTGGCCGACGAAGTAGGTCACGAGTCGGCGAGCGCCGTTGTCGCCCTGGTGGGCGACGCGGTGGATGCGTCGCTGTGCGTCGGCGACGACCATGCTCTGAAGCGGCATCGGCAGCGGATCCGGTGCGCCGGGGGACTCCCATGCGTCGGTCCAGGCGGTGCGCAGCATGCGGGCCGGCTTGCCGGTGAGCGAGCGCGAGCGCCGGGTGTCGTCGGAGGTCGCGGCGAGGAACTTCTCCTTCACGACGGGCGCGGTCTCGGCCTCCGGCGTCGTGAGCCAGACCGACCCGCACCACACGCCCTCGGCACCGAGCGCGAGCGCCGCGGCGACCTGCCGCCCGTCCGCGATGCCTCCCGCGGCGAGCACCGGGATCGGCGCGACCGCGTCGACGACCTGGGGCACGAGGACCATCGTCGCGACCTCGCCGGTGTGTCCACCGCCCTCGGTCCCCTGGGCGATCACGAGGTCGACGCCCGCGTCGCGGTGGGCGATCGCGTGGTCGAGCTTGCCGGCGAGCGCCGCGACCGGGATCTTCTCGGCCCGCGCGCGCTCGACGAGCCAGGCGGGCGGCGAGCCCAGCGCCGAGGCGAGCAGGCCCACGCGGTGGCGGAAGGCGACGTCGATCAGGGGAGAAAATGAACGGGGGTCGACCGAGAGCGTGCGGCCCGAGCGCTCCTCGGCGGCCTCGGTGGGCGGCAACGGTGGCACGCCGTAGCGCTCGAGGAGCGCATCGATCCACTCGCGGGTCTCCCCGGGCAGCATCGCGGAGAGCCCCTTGCCGTCGAGGCCGCCCTCCTTCGAACCCGCGTACTTGCTCGGCATGAGCAGGTCGACGCCGAACGGCCGGCCGCCCGTGCGCTCGCGGATCCAGGCGAGATCCACGTCGAGCTGCTCCGGCGTGTGCGCGACCGCGCCCAGCACGCCGAGCCCGCCGGCGCCGCTGACCGCGGCGACGACGTCCCGACAGTGGGAGAAGGCGAGGATCGGGAAGTCGATCCCCAGCATGTCGGTGACCCGGGTGCGCATGACGAATCCCTCCGCGTTCGGAGCCGGTTTGGCAGAAGCCCGCGGGTCTCGCCAACGACGCGGCCCCGCGAGCCCGAAACGCGACCGGTGCAACGCGGGGGCGGCAGGGTTCGGCGACCCGGCGAAGCACCGGCGCCGCCGTGGCAGCGCCCGCCGCGTCCGGTCGGGAGAGGCGCGGGCGGGCCCGGCGGCGGTGGGGGCGTCCGTACGCGATCCGACCGCGTGCCGAGCCCGGCGCCCGCCGCTAAGAATCCGCCGGGATGAAGGTCGTCACGTGGAACGTGAACGGGATCCGCGCGCGCGGCGAGCAGGTGCTCGAGTGGATCGCGCGAGAGAGTCCCGACGTCGTCTGCCTGCAGGAAGTGAAGGCCCACGCCGCGCAGGTTCCCGCGAACGTCGCACGACTCGAGGACTTCTGGTGCTGCTGGCACGGCGGTGGCGGCTACTCGGGCGTGGCGCTTCACCTGCGCAAGTCGCGCTGGCCCGCGGAGCCCGAGTTCACCCACCCGGCCTTCGACGCCGAGACGCGCATCGTCCACGCCGTGCTCGACGACCTGGTAATCGCGTCGGTCTACGTGCCGAACGGCGGCAAGGACTTCGCCGGCAAGGTCGCCTTCCTCGAGGCGATGGCGGCCTACGTCGACGCGGTCCACGCATCGGGCCGCCGCCTGCTCCTGTGCGGGGACCTGAACGTGACCCGCACCGACCGCGACGTGCACCCCAAGGAGCGCAAGCGCAACGGGATCTGCCAGCGCCCCGAGGAGCGGGCCCTGCTCGAGGCGATCCTCGCCCGCGGCGTGGTCGACGTCGGGCGTGCGCTCCACCCCGACGACGACGAGCTCTTCACCTGGTGGGCGCCGTGGCGCAACCTCCGCCAGCGCAACATCGGCTGGCGGCTCGACTACGTGCTTGCGAGCGAGGGCCTGGCGGCACGCGCCCTCTCCTGCACCTCCCACCGCGAGTTCGGGACGAGCGACCATGCGCCGGTCGAGGCCGTGTTCGACGAGGAGGAGGGAGCGTTCGATGGCAGGCCGTGACGGGAAGGGAAAGGGCCCGGCCGGCGGCGATCGCGCCCGGCCGGTGCGAGCGCGGCGCAAGCCCACCTACGGCGCCGCCGTGCGCCTCGCCGCGATCCTGCACGGGCTCCACGAGCGGCCCTTCGGCTGGAGCTTCGACTCGATCCAGGACACCTTCGGGATCGCGGGCCGCACGCTCTCCCGCTACGCGGACGTGTTCGCGCGAAAGCTCCTCGACTCCGCCGGGCGACCGATCGTCGAGGTCGAGCGACGCGGCGAGCGGCGCTTCCTTCGCCTCGTGCAGCGAGCGACTCCGACCGAAGCGGGCGCCTGGGCGGCCGTCTCGTTCTTCTTCACCTGGTCGATGATCCGCCATCTCGAGGGAACCGTCCTCGACCAGGGCATGGACGTCCTCTGGGACCGGATGCTGAAGGCGCTGCCGGTCGCCCAGCGCACCCGGCTGAACGACATCGACCGGAAGTTCTTCGCGCTCACGCCGACGCCCAAGGACTATCGCGGGCACGACGCGACGATCGGCACGCTGGTCCAGGCACTGGTCGACCAGCAGCGGCTCGAGATCGACTACGCCTCCCTCGGCGGCCCCGGTCGGGTCCACGAGATCGAGCCCTACACCCTGCTCGGCTACCGCGGGGGGCTCTACGTGCTCGCTCGCAGTCGCAGGCGCGAGGGCATCCTCTGGTTCGCGGTCGAGCGGATCCGGTCGGTGCAGCCGCTGGTCGGCTCCGACGGCCGGCCGCGACTCTTCCGCTACCCGAAGTCCTTCCGCCCGGAGGTCTACACGGCGGGGCTCTTCGGCGTGGTCGAGGGCCCCGAGGTCGAGGTCGAACTCCTCGTCCACAACGACGAGACCGTCGCCTACCTCGCGCAGCGGACCCTGCACCCGAGCCAGCGCGTGGCCCGGAGGCCCGACGGGCGCACGACGGTCACGCTCCGGGTACGGGGCACGGTCGAACTCGCGAACTGGGTGATGAGCAGCGCTCCGTGGATCGAGGTGTTGCGTCCCGCGAGTCTCCGGGAGGAGATCGCGAGCCGGTCTCGCGCCGCAGCGCGTCTACACCGCGACTGAACCGCGAGGGGCGAGCAGGCCCGGCCGCCCGGCCTCGATCCCCTCCTTCCGGGCCCCGGCCCGATCCGGCGGCCTCGCCGCGGCCGTCCCATCGGGGGGAGTGGCGCCGATTCCCGAGTTTTTTCCATCACCTCCGGGCGCGACCGCCGGAGCAAACGCCATACCACGGGGCCCCGGGCGACTTTTTTTCCATGAAATCCGGGGGTCCGTGAATTTTCCGGGCCCGGACACCTTGCATCTCGACGGCCGAACAGGTGTAAGGGCGGCAGACTCGTTTGTGAGGGGCCCGCCCAGCTTTCGGCGGCAGGGGCCCCCCTTGTCGCGGCGCCTGTGAGAGGAGTGCCGAAAGGAGGCTGACTTGAAGAAGTTTATTGCTGCATTGTGCATGGTGGCGGGGTTGGCGGGCGTGGCCAACGCAGCACCGCTCCGGGGTGACTTCGACGTCCAGGGTAGCTTCAACGTCAACATGAACTCGTCGGGCAACGGCGGCGCGTTCGGGATCGGCGGCCGCTTCGGCTACTTCTTCACCGAGTGGTTGGAGGCCGGCATCAGCCAGACCCTCAACTACGCCTGGGCCGACGGCAACCCCTACATCGACGTGAACGGCTCGTACCGCCGCGTCCACGACACGGACCAGCTCCTCGGCGGCACGCTCGCGTTCGTCGACCTGCTGTACAACGTCGCTCCCCAGAACAACGTGATCAACAACACGGTCGGCGGCGTTCCCTACCTGGGCACCCTCGGCCAGATCGTCGTCCCCTACGTCGGCATCGGCATCGGCGGCGTCTACGGCCAGTACACCCGCGTGCTGAACTACCGCGAGGGTCACCGCAAGAGCAGCTTCGGCTCCGGCGCGCTCGCTCCCGAGGCCGGCCTGAAGTTCTTCTTCACCGACCAGATGTACTTCGGCGTCGGCTACCAGTACCTCTGGGCCTGGGACAAGCCGAACGGCGACGCCTTCGACAACGGCTTCCACAGCATCCAGGGCGCGCTCGGCTACGTCTGGGGCGGCGACCACCGCCTCCCGATGGCGCCTCCGCCGCCGCCGGTCATCCAGCCCGACACGGCTTGCCAGTCGGCGCTCGAGGCCTGCCAGAACAAGCTCAAGAAGGACATCCGCAAGTAAGCGACCTCCGCTCCGACCGGAGCGGAAGAAGCGAATCGAGGAGGGTGGCTTCGGCCACCCTCCTCTTTTTTTACCCCACGGCACGAAGGCCGGGACACGGGTTGTCCCGGCCTTCGTGCATGGTGGGCGTTTCCGCGTGGGGCGGAGAACGCGGCGAAAGGGGGACCGATTGAGGAACGACGAGACGGCATCGGGGCGTGGGTCGCAGGGCGAGAACGGCCGCGGAGGCGAGGACCGGGCGGACGGGGACACGGGGACGCCCTCTCCCGGGCTCGTCGCGGCGCTCAGGGAAGTGTTCGCGCCGCTGCTCGACCGCAGCTGGAGCCGCAACCGGCTCCGGCGCGAAATCGCCGAATTTCTCGGCACCGACGGCACGACGCGTACGGAGACGATCGACTGCAACGGCCTCCAGGTGGGCATGGCGCTCCACTCGGTCTCCGCCTGGCTGGGCGTGGGCGACCACGGGCCGAACCCGAAGGTGTCGTGCCGGATCCTCGGACCGGCCGACTGGCTCCCCGTCGACTGCCGCCCCGTGTTCCGCCAGTCGGAGGACCCGGCGGGAGGCAAACGCTCCTCGCTCGTGCGCGGTGTCGCTCTCGTCGAGGTCGAGGGCGAGCGCGCGGCGATCCACCTGCAGCGCGAGGTCGCGGGCCCGTTCGAGACCTTCGAAGCCACGGTCGACCTGCAGCCGGCGATCGCGCCCGGCCGCTCGGCGATCGTCGCTGGACTGCGCGAGGCCTTCGACCACCGCGAGGCGACGCGGGGCCGCCACATGGTGTTCGACTCGAACGGCATGCGCCCGCTGGTCGCGTTCGACGTCGAATGGAACGACGTCGTCCTCCCGTCGACCACGATCGACGAAGTCCGCCGCAACACGACGCTCTTCCTGCGGGCGCGCCGGGGCGCGCTGCGCTCGCGCTTGCCGGAGAGCCGGACCGTCCTGCTCTCCGGGCCCCCGGGGACCGGAAAGACGTGCATCGCCCGGGCGCTCGAAGCCGAGCTCCAGGGCACGACCTTCGCCTGGGTGACGCCCGGAGCGTT
>JAGWVP010000173.1 GCA_018970825.1 bacterium
GCGCGCGCGGCGGCGGCTCGGTCGTGAACGTGCTCAGCACCGCCGGGTTCGACGTGGTGCCGCCGATGCTCGCCTACGCGTGCGCGAAGCAGGCGCTGTGGACCGCGACCCGCTTCCTCGCCCGCGAGCTCGCGCCCGCGATCCGCGTGAACGCGGTCTGCCCGGGGACGGTGAACGAGGGCGGCGAGCTCAAGGTGCCGACCTGGGAGAGGCTGCTCCCGCTGAACGCGATCCCGCGCGTGGGGCTCCCCGAGGAGGTGGCCGGTGCGGTCCTCTTCCTCGCCTCCGAGGCCTCCAGCTACACGACCGGGCAGGTCGTGTTCTGCGACGGCGGGCGGGTCTCGACGTGAAGGCCGGGCGCGCGCGATGAGCGCCCCGGGAGGACGCCCCGCGCACATCCTCGCGGTGAGCGAGGCGCCGATCCCGTCGGCGGTGCTCGGCGTGCACGCGCCCTTCGAGCACCTCGGTCGCACGACCGGGCGCTGCGAGCTCCGCACCGCGTCCTCGATCGACCTCGACCCCGCCGACGTCGCCTGGGCCGACTCGATCGTGCTCGTGCGCGGCGCGTCGCCGGCCGAGCGCAGGCTGCTCGACGAGGGCCGGCGCCTGGGGCGGCTCGTCGCCACCTACATGGACGACGACCTGGAACGCGTGCCCGGGGAGGCGCGCAGCGGCTACTTCTTCACCTCGCCGACCGTGCGCGCGAACGTCGCCGCGATCGTGCGCGACTCCGACCTGCTGCTCGTCACGAACGAGCGGCTCGGCGACGAGCTGTCGCGCCGGCACGGACGCCCGGCGACCCTGCTCCGCCAGCCGCGACCGGCGCGCATGGCTCGGGTAGGCATCCCGGGCGCGCACGGGCACGCAGCCCGCGGCCCGACCGACGGTGCGGCCGAGGTCGGAGCGACGGGCGGGCGCGACGCGCCGGTGCGAATCGGGTTTCTCGGCAGCGTCGACCACGCGGGATTCGTCGAGCGCCTGCTCGGCGGGCCGATCGCGCGGATCGCGGCCGAGCGGGGCGACGCGGTCGAGTGGACGTTCTGCGGCGCGATCCCCGCCTTCGCCGGCTCGATCGGTGCGCGCCGCGAGCCCTTCGACCCGGACTTCGGCTCGTGGTGCCGCACCGCGGCCTCGCTGCGGCTCGACGTGGCACTCGCGCCGCTCGAGGACTCCGCGTTCCACGCCTGCAAGTACTTCAACAAGTACCTCGAGTACGGCTCGCTCGGCGCGGCGGGGATCTACTCGGAGGTGCATCCGTTCGTCGACGCCGTGCGCGACGGCGAGACCGGGCTGCTCGTGCCGAATCGCCCCGGCGACTGGCTCGCCGCGATCGACTCGCTGGTCGACGACGCCGGCCTGCGACGTCGCGTCGCCGCCGCGGCCGCGGCCGACGTCGAGGCGCGCTTCTCGGAGCGGGCGCTCGAGGCCCCGTGGCTCGCGGGGCTCGCGCCGCTGCTCGACCACCGCGCCCCCTCGGCCGGCCCCCGCGAGGTGAGGCTGCCGCGCGGGAAGGCGCGATGGGCGCTCGACCGGCTCGCGGTCTACGGTCCCCTGCGCTTCGCCGAGCGACTGGCGGGGCGGCTCACGGGCAGGCTCCGCCCGGGATGAGGAGGACTTCGCCGTGTCGAACTTCGATCGTTGCGTCCTGACGGGCGCGGGGAGCGGCCTCGGCCGCGCGCTCGCGCTCCGGCTCGCCCGCCCGGGCGCGGTGCTGCTGCTCGCCGACCTCGATCGCGCGACCTGCGAGGAGACCGCGACCCTGGCCGAGCGAAAGGGGGCCGTGGCGCACGCGAGGGTGGTCGACGTCTCGGACGCCGGGCAGGTCGAGCGACTCGCGGCCGAGGCCGACGCCCTGCTCGACGGGCGGATCGACCTCGTCGTGAACAACGCGGGCGTCGCGGTGGCCGGGGCGGTCGGCGAGACGCCGCTCGAGGACTGGCGCTGGATCGTCGGCGCGAACCTCTTCGGGGTCGTCCACGGCTGCCACTTCTTCGTGCCGCGGCTCGTCGCCCGCGGTCGCGGCGCGGTCCTGAACGTCGCCTCGATGGCCGGGCTCGTGAGCGTGCCGACGATGGGCGCCTACAACGCGACCAAGGCCGCGGTCGTGGCGCTCAGCGAGACGCTCGCAGCCGAGGTCGGATCGAAGGGCGTGGCGGTCACGGTGCTCTGCCCGTCCTTCTTCGACACCCACCTGCTCGACCGCGGGCGCTTCGCGTCCCCGGACCTCGAGCGCGCGGGGCGCGTCGCCTTCGCGCGCGCTCGGATGGGCGCCGACGACGTCGCGGCCGTCGCCCTGCGCGACGTCGCCGCAGGCCGCCTGCACAGCGTGCCGATGCTGGATGGACGCCTCGCCTGGATCGCGAAGCGCGTGGCGCCCGGCCTGTTCACGCGCGTGCTCGCGAACCCGCGCGTCCAGGCACTCGCCCGGGGTTGATCCCGCGCGGACCCGGGACGGGGCGCGTCGGCGACGGCGCCGGCCTCGCGAACGCCGGCCGGGCGGCGCACGCCACCCGCCCGGGAGTTCGCCTCAGCCGGCGAACTCCGAGTAGGCCGCGATCACGTCGTCGACCGGCCCGTCCATCCGGAGCCGCCCCTGGTCGAGCCAGAGAGCGCGGCGACACATCTGCCGCACGGTGTCCATCGAGTGGCTCACGAGCACGAGGATCGAGGCGCGGTCGACCATGTCGGCGAGCCGTCGCTGCGCCTTCTCCTGGAAGCGCATGTCGCCCGAGGCGATCACCTCGTCGAGCAGCAGCACGTCGGGCGAGATCGCGGTCGAGACCGCGAAGCCGAGCCGGACGAACATGCCCATCGAGTAGGTCTTCACGGGCCGGTCGAGCGCGTCGCCGAGCTCGGTGAAGTCCGCGATGTCGCGCATGCGGTCGCGGATCTCGGAGGCCGAGAGCCCGAGGAGCAGTCCGCGCGTGCGGATGTTGTCCCAGCCGGTCGCCTCCATCTCGAAGCCGGTCGCGAGCTCGAACAGGCAGGCGACGTCGCCCTCGACGACGACCGACCCCTGCGTGGGCGCGTAGATCCCGCACATGACCTTGAGCAGCGTCGTCTTGCCGGCGCCGTTCAGCCCGATGATGCCGACCCGGTCGCCGGGCGGCACGAGCAGCTCGAGGTCGTGCAGGGCGGTGACCGCGCCCGCCTCGTGGACCGCAGCGCCGCCCCGCAGGCGATTCAGCCGTTCGCGGATGCTGCGCGCGCGCGGCGGCGGGAAGGTCAGGGTGACGTCGCGCAGCTCGATCACGGCCGCGCCTCCCGGGTGCCCGCGCGCGTGGTGCGGGAAACGTCCGTCGCAGGCGTCACAGCCAGAACACCAGGCGGCGGCGCACGAAGCGCAGGCCGACGAACGCGAGCCCCAGCAGGAGCACGAGCGAGAGGGCGACCGCGACGTAGTGCTCGACCGGCGGGCGGTTCCCGAACAGGAGCGGCACCTGGACGATGATGAGCAGGTGGTAGAGCGGGTTCCAGGTGAGCAGCGGCTGGAGCCCGTGGGCGACGAGCAGGCTCGACGGGAACATGATCGGCGTCGCATAGAAGAGCGCCTGCACGGCGACCGTCTGGATGTAGCTCAGGTCGCGCATCCAGGTGTTCGCGATCCCCGAGATCGTGGCGAGGGCGACTCCGAAGAAGAACCAGGCCGCGAGTCCGGGCAGCACCCACGCCCAGCCGGGCGTCGGGCGTCCGCCGAACAGGAACACCACCAGCACGACCGCGAGGAGACCGAGCAGGAGGGTGACGAACGCCGCCATGACCATCCGCAGCGGGTAGGCGAGCAGCGGCACCCGCGCGATCTGCTTGATGTAGCCCTCGGCCGCGATGAACGAGATCGCCCCGCCGTCGAGGCAGGCGACGAAGAACGCCCAGAACGTGAGGTTCAGGAAGAGGTAGGGCAGGAAGGTCTTCAGCTCGACCTGGAAGAGCTTGCCGAACACGGTTCCGATGATCGCCGCCATGCAGAGCGGCGACAGGATCGCCCACAGCATGCCGAGCATGGTCGAGGTGTAGCGGCGAAGCAGGTCGAGCCGCGCGAGCTGCCAGGCGATCGAGAAGGCGTGCAGGTGGGCCTGGCGCTGGCCGAGGCGCGCGAGCACGCCGCCGCGCGCCGTGCCGGCCGCCCTCTCGGCAGCCGGGGCGACCGGGGCCGCGGTGGTCGCGCCGGGCTCGCTCACGCGAACCACCGCGCGATCTCGTCGCCGGAGCGGCGCCGCCGCGCCTGGATCGTCGCCCGCTGCGCGCGCGCGCGCGGCCACAGTCGCGCCAGGTCGGCGAACGCCGGCAGCGAGGACCACTCGTTGGCGAGGCAGCCGCCGACGACCGCCGCGTCGCGCAGCAGCCCGCGCATCCCGCAGCGCTTCCAGGTGGCCGCGTCGGCGTTCTTGATCCGCATGAGGAACCGGTTCTTCACCGAGTGCCGGTTCAGCACGGCCGGGACCTCGCGACGCCGTTCCGGGAGCACCGAACGCACGTGGTAGCCGACGGCTCCCGGCAGGTAAAGGCAGCCCCATCCGAGCAGTTGCGCGCGCCACGCGACGTCGGCGTCTTCGCGGTAGGCGAAGAACGCCTCGTCGAAGAACTCGCCGTCGACCGACACGTCCTCGATCATCGCGCGACGGTAGAGTGCCGCGGCGGCGGTCGCGCCGAAGACTTCCTCCTCGCGCTCCCACTGGCCCCGGTCGACTTCGCCCGAGCCGCGGTCGAGGTGGCGGAAGTCGCGCCGGAAGACGATGCCGGTCGAGTCGATCGTCGGCGGGTCCGGCCGGCGCAGGTCGGGCCGGAGGCGGCGGAGCTTGCCGCAGAGCGTGCCGATGCCGCCCGGTCGGCCCGGCCCCGCGGCCGGCGCACCGTCGACCGCGGCCGCGCGGGCCGCGAGCCGCGCGAGGAAGTCCGGCTCGAGCACCACGTCGGGGTTGAGCGTCAGCACCCACTCGCCGCGCGTCGCGCGGATCGCGCGGTTCTGCCCGCCGGCGAAGCCGGAGTTCGACGGCGAACGCTCGAGAAGCGTGACCGCGGGATGGGCGGACGCGATCGTCGCGCTCTCGTCTCCGGACGCGTTGTCGAGCACGACCACGTCGATCGGCGGCGACGACTGTGCGGCGACGGAATCCAGGCAGGAAGGCAGCCAGCGCGCGCTGTTCCAGGCGACGATCGCGACCGAGATCGCGGGCGGGCTCACGTCCGGTCCCCCGGCTCGCCGCCGGGTCCGGGCTCGTCGCCGTTGGCGGGCGCGGCGCCGGAAGCCCGGGCCGCGTCGCGCGACGGCGCGGCCCCGTCCGCCGCCGCCGTGCCCGCGAACAGGATCTGCGGCACGAACTGCGCCCGGACCGGCAGCGACACGACGCCGGTGAAGTCGGGCTCGTCGCCCTTCACGACCTGGAACACGATCGCGCGGTCCCACCAGTCGTAGTTCGCCTCGACGTGCGCCCGGTGCGCATGCAGCGCAAGCGTGATCGAGTAGGTCCCGACGCCGAGGTGGAGCGGCAGGCCGAACTCGACGAGGTTGCCGCTCGCCGCGGGACGAAGGCCGTAGGGAGGCGGGGTTCCGAGCGCCCAGGTGTTCGTGCCGAACACGTCGTTCCCGAGGCGGTCGCGCAGCAGGAAGCCCACCGTCGGCCACTTCGAGATCCGCTCGGCGGCGAACGAACAGGAGATCCGCGCGTGCTCGCCGGAGCGGAAGACCCGCCGCGGCGCGCCGTCGGACCCGTGGAGCTCGACGCTTTCGAAGCTCGCCTTGCGGTTCCCCGAGCGCGTCTGCACGCCGCGCGCGCTCTCGAACTGCTCGACGAGCGTGCCCGCCTCCTTCTTCGCGATCATCGCGTTGTACCAGTCGAAGACCGCGTCGGGCGCGCCGTCGCGCATGACGCGACCGGCGTCGAGCAGGATCGCGCGGTCGCACAGCGCCTTCACCGCCCCGGGATCGTGGGTGACGAAGAGCAGCGTCGTCCCCTCCTCGCGGAAGGATCGGATCCGCGCCATCGACTTGTGCTGGAAGTAGGCGTCGCCGACCGAGAGCGCCTCGTCGACGACCAGCACGTCCGGCCGCACGCAGGTCGCGACCGCGAACGCGAGCCGCACCTGCATGCCGGTCGAGTAGGTCCGCACCGGCTGCTCCATGTGCTCGCCGAGCTCGGAGAACTCGCGGATCCACGGCAGGGCCCGGTCGATCTCCTCGCGGGAGAGACCCATGAGCTGGCAGGAGAGGCTCGCGTTCTGCCAGCCGTCGAACTCCGGGTGCATGCCGAGCCCGAGCTCGAGCAGCGCCGAGATCCGGCCGCCGCACTCGAAGGATCCCTCGGTCGGGAGCGTCGTGCCGGTCAGGATCCGCAGCAGCGTGCTCTTGCCCGCGCCGTTCAGGCCGATGATGCCGACCGCCTCGCCGGGTGCGACCTTGAAACTCACGTCGCGCACCGCCCACGACTCGCGGTGGTTGCGCGCGAGCCCGCCGGTCAGCCACTCGGCGAGCTTCGCCCGCCGCGACGGGTGGATCTTGTAGGCCTTGCCGATCCCCCGGACCTCGATCGCTCCCGGCTCCATCGGCTCAGAGCTCGTCGACCATCTCGCCGCCCCAGCGCCGCAGCGCGGCCCACGCGAAGGCGAGCGCGGCCGCCGCGAAAGCGACCTGCGGCAGGAGCGAGAGCGGGTCGGGGCAGCGTCCGTGCAGCACGATGTCCTGGTAGCCGCGGGCGATCGCGGTCATCGGGTTCAGCGCAACCAGGCTCCGGGCGCGCTCGCCGAGCGCTTCCACCGGGTAGATGATCGGGGTGAACCAGAACCAGAGCTGGAGCCCGATCGCGACGACCTGGGCCACGTCGCGGAAGAAGACGTTCATCACGCCGAGACCGACGCCGAGCCCGACCGCGATCGAGAGCTGGAGGGCGACGAG
>JAGWVP010000174.1 GCA_018970825.1 bacterium
GAGCTCGAGCAGGTCGAGCGACCGCTGCCGTTCGCCGCGTCGATGCCAGAGCTCCACGCGCAGCGGCCGGTCGACCTCGTCGAGCACGCCCAGCGTCCACGGCGAGAGCGACAGGCGGTGCTCCGGCGTCAGGTCCAGCCGTCGGTTCCAGACCTCGGCGAAGGCCTGCACGGCGACCGCGGCCGAGAGCACGGCGAGCGCGGACAGCACGAGTGCTGCCCGGTTGCGCGCGGCCGTGCTCATCGCACCCCCCGCCAGCGCCGGGCACCGAGCGCGAGCAGCGTCCACGCGAGGAAGACCGCCGCGAACAGCAGCAGGAACACGACGTCGCGCGTGTCGATGCCGCCGCGGGCGAAGGTGTAGAAGCGGTCGAAGAGCGAGAGCCCCGAGAGGATCCAGAGCACGGGTGCACCGACCGCGAACTCGTTCCAGGTGAGCGCCCAGAACAGGACGAGCAGCGTGTAGGTCGCGGCCGCGGCGAGCACCTGGCTGTCGGTGAGCGACGAAACGAAGGTCCCGCAGGCGAGGAAGGCCGCGCCGACGAGGAAGAGCCCGAGGTAGCCGGCGACGAGCGGGCCCGCCGCGACCGGGGCACCCGAGGGAAGCAGCAGCAGCGGGTGGACCGCGGTTCCGGCGAGCATGAGCGCGAACACGATCAGCGCCGCGAGGTACTTGCCCAGCACGATCTGCGCGTCGCGCAGCGGGTAGGTCCAGAGGAGCTCGAGCGTCCCGTGCCGCCGCTCCTCGGCGAACAGCCGCATCGTCACGAGCGGGAGCAGGAAGAAGTTGCGCTGGAGCAGGTCGACGAACTGGTACTGCCAGAGGCCGCGGGTCAGGTCGAAGCCGCCGTTCAGCAGGAAGAACGAGAGGTTCGTGTAGAAGTAGAAGCCGGACAGCGCGAGGAAGAGCGCCATCACCACCCAGGCGAGCGGCGAGGCGAACCAGCTCGCGAGCTCCTTGCGCAGGACGGCGATCACGCGACGCCCCCGCGCCCGGGCGAGCCTTCCGTCCCGGCCGGAGGCGGGTCGAGCCGGGCGCCGTCCTCGCGCGCGGGCGTGCCGGCGGTCTCGCGTCCGCCTCCGACGAGCCGCAGGAAGACCTCCTCGAGCGTGGGCGCCTCGCCCGCGAGCTCGAGGATCGTCCACCCGCGCGCCGTGACCGCGCGGGAGACGGCGGCGCGAGCCTCCTCATCCGCGATCTCGACGCGTACGCGCTCGCCTTCGACCGCGGCCCGGAGCACGCCGGGGACGGCGGCGGCGACGCCGCACAGGGCGTCGGCGGGCGCGTCGGCCCGCAACCGGAGCGTCGAGGAGCCGCCGAGCCGCGACGCGAGCGCGTCGGCCGCGTCCTCCGCCACCACGCGCCCCCGGTCGACGATCACGACCCGCTGCGCGACCTGCGCGACCTCGGGCAGCACGTGGCTGGAGAACAGGACCGTGCGGCGACCTCTCAGCGAGAGCACGAGGTCCGCGATCTCGCGCTTCTGGGTCGGGTCGAGTCCCGCCGTCGGCTCGTCGAGCACGAGCACCTCGGGGTCGCCGAGGAGCGCCTGCGCGAGCCCGACGCGCTGGCGGAATCCCTTGCTGAGCGTACCGACGAGGCGGCGGCGCACCGCGCCGAGGTCGCAGGCCGCGAGCGCCCGGGCGACCGTGTGCGGGCGCGCCGCGCGTGGCAGGCGCTTCGCCCGCGCGACGAAGACGAGGTACTCCTCGACGGTCAGCTCCGGGTAGAAAGGCGCGTGTTCCGGGAAGTAGCCGAGCGCCCGGCGCGCCGCGTCCGGCTCGCGCACGACGTCGTGGCCGGCGACCCGCACCGTGCCCGAGGTCGGCGGAAAGATGCCGGCGATCGTGCGCATCGTCGTCGTCTTCCCGGCGCCGTTCGGGCCGAGGAAGCCGACGCACTCGCCGGGCTCGACGCGGAAGGACACGTCGTCGACCGCGGCGAGGTCGCCGAAGGTCTTGACGAGGTGAGCGACCTCGATCATCTGCGCGGGGCGCGCGAACGGGCCGCGCGGGAGGACGCAGCCGTCATCCCGTCGCGCCGCGGAAGACCGAGGGATTCGCGATCCACGGCGGACGCCGGCCGGCGAGCCACGCCTCGATCGAGTCGCAGATCATCTGCCCCTGGTGCGCGATGACGTCGTGGGTCGCGCCGCCGACGTGGGGGGTGACGATCACGTTGTCGAGCTTGACGAAGCGGTCCTCCGCGCTCGCCGGCTCGTTCCAGAGAACGTCGAAGGCCGCCGCGCGGATCCGGCCCGAGACGAGCGCCCGGTAGAGCGGCTCCTCCTCGACGGCCGCCGCGCGAGCCGTGTTGACGAAGTAGGCGCCGGGCTTCATCCGCGCGATCTGCGCGGCCCCGACGAGTCCCCGGGTCTCGGGGACGTCGGGCACGTGGATCGAGAGGAAGTCGGCCCGTTCGACCACGCCGTCGAGGGTGTCGCGCACGACGCCCGCCTCCTCGAAGACCGCGTCCGGGAGGTGGGGGTCGAAGGCGACGACGTGCGACCCGAAGGCCTGTGCACGCTTCGCCACCCGCCGCCCGATCGCACCGAAGCCGACCAGCCCGACGGTGCGGCCGCCGAGTTCGACGCCGTGCATCGCCTCGTACATCTTCAGGTAGTCGCCGGCGCCCGACCACGGCGTGTCCTTGCCGCGGACGAAGTCGACGCCCTGGCGCACGTGGCGCGCGATCATGAGCATGAAGCACAGCGTCAGGTCGGCCACCGCGTCGGCGTTGCGGGCGGGCGTGTGGAAGATCGGGATGCCGCGCTCGGTCGCGAGCGCGACGTCGACGTTCACCGGGTCGCCCCGGCACACCCCGATCATCTCGAGGTCGACGCCCTCGATGACCTCGCGGTGGACGAGATCGGCTTCGACCACGACGACGTCGCAGCCCTCCTCGCGGATCCGTCGCGCGAACTCGGCCCCGTCGAAGAACAAGTGCTTCGTCACCCGCCAGTCCTCGACGTGGACCGGCATGATGCGCTCGAGCCTCGCCCGCGAGGGGGCGTCGAAGGAGGCGGTGAGGAAGGCTTTCATCGGGGACCTCGGCGTCCGGACGTCGCGTGGAAGACGATCGCCACGGCGCGACGCGGGGAGTCGACCGGGCCTCCTGCCGCCCGGGACGATGCTCAGCGTCGCGGGACGATCATGCGCTCGAAGACGGAGAGGACGCGGGAGCGGACGGCGGCGCGAACCTCGGGGTTCGAGAGTTCGCCTCCGCGCAGCGCGGAGACGTAGGGGCTGTCGAGCGTGGTCACGAGCAGCACGCTCTGGACGGCGAGGATGACGAAGTTCAGGTCCGCGTCGGAGAGCACGCCCTGGGTGAACTCGCGGGCCCAGTCGTGGAACACCCGCCAGCTCGGGCCGAGCGCGTCCTTCGCCTCGGCCCCCGCCGGCCCGGTGAAGTCGACGATCCTCCTCATCAGGATGCGCGCCGCGTGCGGGTTGTCGGCGAAGAAATCGAACACGCCGCCCATCGCGCGCTCGATGAGCCGGCGGGCGTCGAGTCCCTCGCCGTCGGTGACGAAGCTCTGGCGCACGCGCTCGCGCAGCGAGTCGAGGACGCGCGCGACGATCGCGATGTAGAGCGCGTCCTTCGAGGCCCAGTGGTAGTGCAGGCTCGAGATGTTCACCTGCGCCTTGGCCGCGATCTCGCGCGTCGAGGCGCCCTCGAATCCGCGCTCCGCGAAGACCTCCTCGGCCGCCTCGAGGATGCGCTCCTTCGTCGGGTGCGGGCCGGCGCCCGCGGGCCCCTTGTCCTGCGCTTCCATCGTCAGGCCGTCCCCCGGCTCGCGCCCGCGGCGGCCGCGAGCGCGGCGCCGGCGGACTTCGCACCCTCGATCCTCGTCGGGGCGGCGAGCAGCGCGCGCAGTCCCTCGATCTCGGCGACGAGTCGCTCGCGCTCGGAGCCCGCCGCACGAACCGCCTCGTCGCGCGCCAGGACCTCCGCGCGCACGCGCTCGAGCTCGGCCTCGAGTTCGCCCACGCGCTCGACGATGTGCTTCGCCGCTCCGATTTCCTCCACGAGGCTCGTCATCTGCGTCTCCAGGACGGAGCGTTCGTTCTCCCACCTTTGGGCGGCGCGCGCGAGCGCCCGGGCGTGGCCCTCCTCGGCCTCCCGCAGGCGACGACGGGCGACGGCGAGCTCCTCGCGGAGGTCGTCGCGGCCGGGATCCGGGGATCGTCCCGCCGACCCCTCCTCGCCGACGGGGCGCACCTCGAAAAGCCCGCCCGCGGCCCTCGCGGCCGCCTCGGCGGCCTCGTGAAGCCGATTGCCGCTCGCGAGACCGCGGCTCTTCTTCGGGCGCACGCGCTCGCCCATGATGGATCCGCCCTCCGCTCTCCGACGCGGACCCTATCGCCTCCGCACCGCGCGCTGCAAGCGGCGGGCTTCAGGCCCGCCAGCGGCGGTGCACCCAGAGCCACTGCTCGGGGTGCGCGCGGACGACTTCCTCGAAGGCGAGGTTCACCCGGCCCATGGTCTCGACCAGGGCCGCCTCGTCGCGGCCCGAGGGCGGGTCGATGAGCGGCGAGAGACGGACGTCGTGCTGCAGGCTCGACCCGCGCCGGACCAGCACGGCGAGGAGCAGGGGGATCTTCTGTCGGGCCGCGAAGCGGGCGGGCCCGAGCGTGGTCTTGGCCGGCCGCCCGAAGAACGGCACCGGCACGCCCTGTCCCCCGGTCGCGTGCTGGTCGATCGGGATCGCGACGGTCTCGCCCGCCTGGAGCAGTCGCAGGATCTCGCGCGCGGCGGCGTGCTTGTAGATCACGTCGGTCCCGGCACGCGACCTCACGCGGTTCAGAAGGTCGTCGAGCAGCGGGTTGCGCAGCGGGCGGTGGACGATGTGGATCGGCGTCCCGATCAGGCCGGCCGCCTGCGCGAGCAACTCCCAGTTGCCGAAGTGGCCGCTCACGAGGATGCCGGGGCGGCCGGCGGCCGCGTACTCGCGCCATGCGTGCTCTTCGGCGTCGGACCGGAAGTGGACGCGCTCGCGCACGTTGCCCGGTCGCAGGTCGTCGAACCATGCGACCTCGGCCGCCATCCGCCCGAGGTTCCGGAACACCTCGCGAAGGGTCTGCCTGCGCCACTCCTCGTCGCGCTCCGGGAAGGCGAGCCGCAGGTTGTCGAGGCCGATGCGACGCAGCCGCGGCGAGAGCCAGTAGCCGGTGCCGACGACCGCGGCCATGCGGCGCGCGGCACGCTCGACCGGCACCGAGTGGAGCCAGGCGAGCAGCGCGGACAGGCCCTGGTACTCGATGCGCGCCCGGGTCGGCGACTTCGCGCGCTTGTGGCGTCGCGGCGCACGCGAGCCGCCCGGTCCGCTCTCGACCACCACCGCCGGTGCCGTGCCGCGCCGCGCCGGCGTGCGGCTCGCGTGGTCGGCGGACCTCCCGTCGTCCCCGGGCGAGCTCAACGGGCGGCCCCGGGCCCGAGATCCGCTGCGTTGCCCACCCGGGAAACGCTGGCTAAGGACCCACCGGTGGAGACGTCCGTGAAGACGAGCGACGCGGCGCCTCGCGCGACCGCCCTTCTCCTCGCGCTCCTGGCGGTGGCGGTGCTCTTCCTCGCCGGCTGCCCGGCGCAGCGCGCAGGCGCGCGGTCCGTGCTCGATCCGACGATGCTCGATCGCGCCTGATCCACGGCCGAGTGCGCGCCTCGCGGGCTCACGGAGCGGCCGCGTCCCGGGCGGCCCGGGGGATTCGGTCGCGGAAGTCGACCGCGCGGCAGCGCCCGCGCCGGAGCGCCTCGACGAGCGCCTCCTCGTCGCGGATGTCGTCGTCGAACTCGGTCGCGCACACGCCGACGAAGCTCACGAGGTGCGCGTCGCTGCCGCCGAAGCCCGCGTAGCCGTGGTCGCGCATGAGGTCCTTCACGCGCTCGTTCTCGGCGTGCCTGCTGCCGCCGTTCAGCGCCTCGACCGCGACCACGCCCTCGAGGGCGGGAAGCCGTTCGTAGTGGGCGCAGAGCCCGACGTTCACGCGACCGGGATGGCACGGGCAGGCGATGCCTCCCATGCGCTCGACCTCGCGGATCACCTCCTGCGCCGGCAGGCGGACGTCGGCGAAGTCGAAACGGCGCAGCATGTCGCGGTTCACGCCGTAGAGAAGCACGTGACCGTACTCGGTCTCCACCTCGGCCCCGCGCAGGATGCGCAGGCCGTAGGTGTCCTCGAGCCGCCGGTAGTCCGCGTCGGGGTCGAAGCGGCGGTGCTCGGTCACGACGATGCCGTCGAGCGGCCGCTCCTCCCGCTTGCGCGCGAGGATCTTGAGGTAGGCCTCGACGGGCGCGCGGCTGTCGTCGGAGGCCTCCGAGTGGAGGTGGAGGTCGAGGATCACGCGGCACCTCCCGCCGGCGACGCCTCGACCGGTCGGAAGCGGGGGATCGCGACGTCGTCGCTCACGTCCTCGAACACGGCCTCGACCGGCAGGCCGATGCGCACCGCGTCGGGCGGACACCCGACGACGTTCGTCAGCAGGAGCACGCCCTCCTCGAGCTCGACGTAGGCGAGCACGTAGGGCAGCTCCTCGCGGAAGCCCGGCGCCTGGTTCTGGAAGGTCACGGTGAAGGTGTAGACCGTGCCGCGGCCCGAGCAGAGGAGCCACTCGACCTCGCTCGACATGCACTCGGTGCAGACCGCGCGCGGGTGGTGGCGCAGCGTGCCGCAGCCGAGGCACTTCTGGACGCGCAGTTCGTGGCGCCGGCAGGCCTCCCAGAAGCCCTTCGACTCCTCGTCCACCTTGGGGATCGGTTTCTTCGTCGCCGCGTTGGCCATCGTTCGTCTCTCGTGCCGCCCGGTCGTCCCGCTCAGTCGCCCGCGAGCAGGAGCGTCGCCCCGCTGTGGCGGATGCCGAGGAAGCCGCCGGTGCCGTGGCAGAGCG
>JAGWVP010000175.1 GCA_018970825.1 bacterium
CTCCCGCGGCCGGATCGACTTCGGCGTCGGCATCGGCTGGCTGCGCGAGGAGTTCGAGGCGCTCGACATGGATTTCGACGACCGCGCCGAGCGCTGCCGCGAGTCGATCGGAGCGATGCGCTCGCTGTGGACCGACGCGCTCTCGAGCCACGACGGCGCGCTCATCCGCTTCCCGGAGTTGCGCATGTTCCCGAAGCCGGTGCAGAAGCCGCACCCCCCGATCGTCTTCGGCGGCGACAGCGACGCGGCGCTGCGGCGCACCGCGGACCTGGGCCAGGGCTGGTACGGCTTCAACCAGGCGCCCGACGCGGCCGCCGAGCGGGTGGCGCGGCTCTCCGGCATGCTCGAGCGTCGCGGCCGTCGCCGCGACGACGTCGAGGTCAGCATCTGCCCCTACCTGCAGCCGGGCCTGCGCGGCCCCGAGGCGCTGCACGCCTACGCGGAGGCCGGCGTCGACCAGGTGATCCACGTGGCCGCCGGCCCGGATCCCGCATCGGTTCGGGCGGAGATCGAGCGCCTCGCCTCGGAACTCCTCGGGGTCGCGGGGGAGATCGAGCGCCGCCGCAGGCGGGCGCACGTCGACGTGTGAGGCGGGCCGCCGCTTCGGCCGCCCCGGAAGGATCCCGCTTTCATCGGGGCCCCGGGAACACCCTTTCCCGCGACGTCGGCTTCGCGTAGCATCGATTCAGGCGGAACCGATCCCCGGTCCCGACCCATCGAAAGGACGACCGCCGTGAGACGGATCCCGAGCCTGCTTCTCGCCCTCGCTCTCCTTGCCTCGGCGACCCTCGCCCCCGGTTGCGGAAAGGGACCGAGTTCCATCATCACGCCCGACGGCAAGGACTTCGGGGCGATCCGCTTCGTCAACGCGTCGCCGAACGCCCCGGGTCTCGACGCCGTCATCAACGGGGCCATCTTCGAGCCCGATCTCGTCTACGCCGAGGCCTCGGAGTACATCCCCATCCGAACCGGCACGCCCTACGCCGAGTTCCTGCGCACCGGAACCGACCAGGTGCTCGCCGAGACGGAGATCGGGATCGCGAAGAAGGGCAATTTCACGCTCTTCGCCGTGAATCCGGCTTCCGCCATGGGCACGCTCTTCGTCTCCGACGACTACACGGCGCCGCAGCAGGGCAACGTGCGCGTGCGCTTCATCCACGCCGCCCCGGGCGCCGGCGACGTCGACATCTACGTGACCGCTCCGGGAGCGAGCCTCGCCGCCGCCGACCCCGCCGTGACCGACCTGCCCTATCTCGGAAACTCGGGCTACATCGAGGCCCCGGCCGGCAGCTACCAGGTCCGCATCTGCCCCGCGGGAACGAAGACGGTCGCGATCGACTCGGGTGCGATCACCACCACTGCGGGACAGGTGCTGACCGGCGTCGCGATCGGCGACCCGGCGGTCGGCGTGCCGTTCGGCGCGCTCCTGCTGGAGGACCGATTCTCCTGAGCGCCGCCCGGGCGCCAGGCGAACCTCGGCGTCCCCGTCCGCGCCTCGAGGGGCCCTTCGTCCGTTCGGGGCCCCGGCCCCCGTCGAGCCGAGTCGCCCGTTTCGGGTGAGCGGGGTCGTGGCGCAGGCGCGCCTCCTCGCAGGCAGCCGTCGCGCGCTCGCGGCCCTGGAGCGAGGAGGAGGTCTCCTCGGGCTCAGCACCCCGGGTCGATCAGGATCTTGATCGCGTCGCTCTGGGTCTCGAAGCGGTCGAACACGGCCTGCGTCTCGGTGAGGCCGCTCACGCCGGTCACGAGGCGGCTCGCGTCGATCCGCCGCGTGGCGAGCAGCCCGAGGGCCGTGTCGAAGTCCTCCGGGCCGTAGGCGATCGAGGGCAGGAGGGAGATCCCGCGGGTGAGCCAACGACCGGGCTTGATCTCCGCCGGCGCGTGGTACGACGACACCAGGACGACGCGTCCGCCGACACGCGCGAGCGTCGCCGCGCGCTCGATCGACTCGGGCCGGCCGCTCGCTTCGATGACGACGTCGGGACCGCCGTTGGTGAGGTCGCGGATGCGCTCGTCGGCGAGGTCGTCGGCGGCGAAGGCGCCGAGCCCGAAGGAATGGGCGGCCGACACGCGCGAGGCGCGATGGTCGAGTCCGAAGCAGAGGCCGCCGTACTGCCGCGCGACGAGCGCGGAGAAGAGTCCGAGAGGGCCGAGCCCGAGGATGCCCACGCGCGTGCCGGGCTCGACCCGGCCGAGGCTCACGGCGTGCAGCGCCACCGCGAGCGGCTCGACGAGCGCCGCGAGCTGGACGTCCATCGAGGCCGGAAGCCGCCGCAGCGAGGCCGCCGGTACCGCCGCGTACTCCGCGAGACCGCCCGGGTCGCCGCCGCAGCCCACCATCGACTGCAGGCCGAGCCGGCACAGGTTGCGCTTGCCCGACCGGCAGAGGTCGCACGAGCCGCAGTAGGGGATCGGGAGCACCGCGGCGCGGTCGCCCTCCTGCCAGTCGGAGACGCCCGCCCCGGTCTCGACGACGGTCCCGGCGAACTCGTGGCCGAGGATCGTGCCGTCGGGCAGCAGGTGGTCGCGCCAGATGCCGTGGTCGGTGCCGCAGATGCCGCATGCGGCGATCTTCACGACCACGCCGCCCCGGGCCGGTTTCGGGTCGGGGACCGTCTCGACCGAGAACCGGCCGTCGCTCAGCGTCGCTGCTCGCATCTCCCTGCCGCTTCGACCATAATCCCGCGCGAGAGGCGGCGTCAAAGTTCCGGCACGTCGCCTCCCACCGCATTCCCGATGAACGGCACCTCGACGCCCGACGACACGCTCGTTTCCGCCGCCTCGTGGAAGCGTTGGCCCTGGACGATCCCGGGGACCGACCCGCGATGGTTCACCTTCCCGGAGGTCGAGGGCGACCAGGGGCTCGGCGCGACGACGTGGTTCGTCGAGGGGCGCCTGCGCGGTCGCACGACGGGCCGCGAGCTCGCGGTGATGGCGATCTTCGCGCTGAATCGCATCGTCGCACCCTTCCGCGTCGAGTTGCCCGCGGGGTTCCACGTGTTCTCGCTCTTCGACCTCGACGCGGGCCGCTACGGCACGACGACCGAGTTCGACCTGCCGCGGCCCGGGCGCATCCGGCGGAGCCTCAAGCTCGAGACGACCCCCGGGCTCCTCGACGTGAGCTACGAGACGCGGGCGGGACGTTCGCGCTGGAGCGTGCGCCGCGACGAGGCGGGCGCGCCGCAGCCCTTCCGCTACGCGCTCGACCTGGTCGGCGTGGACGAGCACGGCCGGCGCATGGAGGCCGAGCTCGACGTCGACGTGGCGAAGCCGCCGGCTCCCGTCGGCGGCGACGAGCTGCGGGGAGTGAAGACCTGCTGCGCGCAACTCGGCACCTTCTCCTACTTCCAGACCGGGCTCACGATGCGCGGCCGGGTCTCCTGGGGCGACCTGGTCGACGAGGTCGACGGCGACGTGGGCTGGATCGACCGCCAGTTCGCGCGCGAGCACTTCGGCGCCTACACCGACCTGCGCAACACCCGCCACCGACACGAGTGGCGCGTGCTCCACCTCGACAACGGCTGGGACCTGAGCGTCTGGCAGCAGTTCGACGCGAAGCGCGGCGACCGCCTGGTCCCGTTCAGCGGCGTGACCGCGCAGGGGCCCGACGGCGAGGTGCGGTCGACCTCGGACTTCAGGGTCGAGCGACTCTCCTTCGTGCGCGATCCCCGGACGATCCTCGCGCGCGCCCCGCTCACGAGGGGGCCCGCGTGGCTGAGCGACCGCTTCCACCTCTCGGTGCGCGAGTGGGGACTCTCGGTGACGGCCGACCCGCTCGTCGCGACACCGGTCCACGGCATGCCGATCGAGTACTGGAACGGCCCCGTGCGCCTGGTCGGCGAGATGGCGGGACGCCCGGTGTCCGGCTTCGGCTTCCACGAGAGGTCGAAGCTCTGGCACGGGCCCCACGACCTCGTGTGGGTGCTGCGCGAGACGCTCTCGCACCTGCCGACGGGGGGCGGCTCCGGTCGCGAGGCGCGCATCCTCGCCGACCGTGCCTGGAACTGCGACGTCCTGCTCGCGCGCGGCGACCGCGCGGGAGCGCGACGGCTGCTCGCCCGGGACGTGGCGCCCGGCATCGAGCAGCTGCCCGAGCCGGGCCGGGAGAGTGCGCGTCGCGTGCTCGACGACCTGCTCGCGGTGCTCTCGTGAGTTCGGGCGGTCACCGGGCGCGCCTCGCGGTGTTCGCGGTCGCGGTGGCGGCCGTCCTCGCGCTGGTCCGGGCCCTCGACCTCGAGAGGTGGGCGGACCTCGACCGGCTGCGCGGCTTCATCGAGTCCCACGGCACGCTCGCCCCGATCGTCTTCGTCGCGGTCTGCATCGGCGGGATCGTGCTCCACCTGCCGGAGATCGCGCTCATCGCGGTCGGCGGGATGGTCTTCGGCGTGGCACGCGGCTTCGCCTACGGCTGGATCGGCGCCGTCCTCGGCTCGACGCTCGTCTTCCTCGCCGTGCGCCACGGCGCCGGGCACGCCGTCTCGGGAGCACTCGGCAGCCGCTTCGAGCGCTTCCGGCGTCTCGAGTCGCGCTTCGTCACCCACGGCTTCCAGATGGTCCTGCTGCTGCGGCTCCTGTTGTTCCTGTCCCCGCCGCTCAACTGGGCGATCGGCGCGACCCGGGTGAGCTTGCGGGCCTACGTCGCCGGTACAGCGGTCGGGATCGTGCCCGGGGTCGCGGGCACCGTGCTCCTCGCGGACTCCTTCGCCGAGGCCGAGACCTGGCGGGACCTCGCGACGCCGGGCGTGCTGCTCACGATCGCCGCGGTCGTGGCCGTCGCGGTCGCGGGTGCGGCGTTCGCGAGGCGCGCGCTTCGCGACGCGGAAGCGGCCGCCGCGACGACCGCCGCGGCGGCTCAGCGCTCGCGCAGCTCGTAGCCGATGCCGGACAGGCGCGAGGCGGCCGCGTCGAGCGCGCCGTCCGCGCCCGACACGTACTCGTCGAAGAGGCCGACGCTCGCGATCCCGGTCGGCTCGAGGAACGGGGCCGGGTCGCCGACGTTCTCGATCAGGTCGCTGTGGTGCGCGCCCGGGACCGACAGGAACGCGGCCGGCGCGTCGAGCGTCTGCCACCACGCGAGCGAGCCGTCGTGCGGGATGGCGTAGTCGAGCGTGCCGTTCACGAGCAGCGTCGGAGGACCCGACACGCTCGGCTCCTCGCCGAACATCGCGCTCACGATCCCGACCGCGGGGGCGACCAGCACCGAGGCCGCGACGCGGTCGTCGGAGCAGCAATCCGTGCGCGTCTCCGCGACGGCGGTGGCGCCGCCGAGCGAGTGGCCCATGAGCCCCACCCGGCGGGTCGCGTCGAGGCGGCCCGACAACGGGTCGGAGGCGTCGCGCGACGCGGCGAACAGGGCGTCGATCGCGAACGACAGGTCGCCAGGCTGCTCGGTCACGTCCGAGAAGCCCGCGATGATCCCGCCCGGCGCCGCCTCGTTGGTCAGCGGGAAGGTCGGGGCCGCGACGACGTAGCCGGCGGCTGCGAGCGTGCGCGCGTACGCGTCGAAGCGCGCCGTGCTGCCGCCGAAGCCGTGCGCGAGGACGACCAGCGAGCATCCGCGACGGCCGCAGGCCGGTGCGCCCGGCGGCGCATCGACCCGGTACCACAGGCGCGTCGGCAGCGTGCGGACCGGCGAGCCCGCGTAGACTCCGCCGTTCGGGCGGATCGCGCGGTTCCCGTCGACCAGGTCGCGGACCTCGGTCGCGATCTCCTCGGAAACCGGGGCCGACAGCCCCGACGAGCCGTCGCCGCAGGCGACCGAGAGGAGGAGGGCGAGTCCCGCGATCGTTCGCAGGGCGGCACCCGCCGCGGCCCGGAGCCGGCGCGCCATCACCTGGAGGCCCGCCTCAGCGCTTCTTCTTCGCCGACGCCGCGGCCTTGATCGCCTCGCGCTTGCGGTCGCGCTGGCGTTCCTCGCGCCGCTTGCGGCGCCGCTTGATCTCCTTGCGTCGTTCGGTGGCCATGAAGGGACCCTAGGCGATGGGCGGCGCGCCGCGCAAGGCCCCGCGGGCGGGGGCGTACGCCGGCCGCCCCTGTCAGGAACCTGGCCACCCCCCCGGCCGGAGTCATGGATCCGCCATGCCAGGAGGGCCGTTCACCCGGTTCATCGGCATTTCCGGGTCCGGACTTTAGCCCCGTGGTTGCTGCGTTTTTTCCTCGCGGCCCGCCGCCGGCCCCCCGTGGCCCGCTTCTCGCTCCCCCACTCCGCCGAACCCGGTGCGAGCAAGCCGCCCGCGCCGGGACCCGGAAGCGGGGTGGATGGGCGGCGGGACGGGCGAAGCGCCCGGGGGAGGATGCGATGAGCGCGACGGGAGCCAAGAGGGCGCTGGCGGATGCGGGCCGCGGCAAGCGGCAGGCGGTCGAGCAGGACGAGTTCACGAAGATGCCGGTGGCTTCCTACGCCGGCCTGACCGACGGGGACGTGCGCGAGCACCTGCCGCTCGTGCGCCAGGTCGTGCAGCGGATGCTCGCGCGCAAGCCGCCCGAGATCTCGACCGAGGACCTGCTCAGCTGGGGCATGATGGGCCTCCTCGACGCGATTCAGAAGTACGACGCGAGCCGCGACGCCTCGTTCTCGACCTACGCCCAGTACCGCATCCGCGGCTCGATCCTCGACTACCTGCGCCGCTGCGACTGGGTTCCCCGCAGCGTCCGCCAGCGCGCGAACGACATCGAGTCCGCCACCTCGGAGCTCGAGCACCGGCTCGGCCGTCGCCCGCGCGCCGACGAGGTCGCCGACGCGCTGGGCCTGAGCATGAAGGACTACTCGGACACGCTCGCGGACTGCGTCTCGGCCTCGCTCCTGTCGGCGGCCGAGATCGGCCACGGCCGCGGCGAGGAGGCCCTCACGCTCGACGACCTGTTCGCCGA
>JAGWVP010000176.1 GCA_018970825.1 bacterium
TAGAGCGCAACCTTGCCAAGGTTGAGGTCGCCGGTTCGATCCCGGTCACCCGCTCTGCTCCTCTCCGGGGCGGGCCCGGCGATCGCCGCGAGGCGACTCGCCGAGGCCGCCGCGCTTGACACGGCGCTCGCTCCGCGAAAGGGGAGACCCCGGTACCGGTGCGATGGCGGTTCCCGGAGGAGGCCGGCGGGGTGGATGAGGCGACCAGGACGCTGATCGGCAAGAGGGTCGGTTTCGCCGGCCGTCTGCTGAGTTGCGACCGTCGACTCGCGAGCCGGCTGGTGAAGCGTGCGGGCGGGCTCGTCGCGCGCGGCGGATCGGCCGACGTGGTCGTGGTCGGCGACGGAGTGAGGCTCCCTTCCCAGGGGCGGGTGCGCACGCTCACCGAGTCGCAGTTCCTCTCCCTGGTTCGGCCGGTCGAGCTCGACGGCGCCGACACGGTCGGACGACTCGTCTCCGCGGCCGAGGTCGCGCGGATGTTCCCGCACCTGACATGGGCCCGGAGGCGGAGCCTCGCGAAGCAGGGGCTCATCCGACCGGTCCAGCTTCCCAACGGCATGGGCTTCTCGTTTGCGGACCTGCGCGTGATGCGCCAGGTCGACGAACTCCTCGCCGACGGCGTCGGACTCTCGCAGGCGGTCGCGCGTCTCGTCCCGAGGCTCGCGGGGCAGCTCGAGTTGCGCTTTCCGCGAGCGCGCTTCTCGCCGCGGCCTCGCACCGCCGACCTGGGCGGCCCGCCTTCGACCGCCGAGGCCTGGTTCGAGATCGGTGCCTGCGCCGACCGGGACCGCGCCGGGTTCCCGACGGCGATCGCGGCCTACCTGCGCGCCCTCGAAATCGACCGCGACCACGTTCCCTCGCTCATCAACCTCGGCAACGTGCACTACGAGATCGGCGAGTTCGGCCGCGCCCGCGACCTCTACGCACGCGCCGCGCGCGTCGATCCCGAGAACCCGCGCACCCACTTCAACCTCGGCAATGCCTGCGACGAGCTCTCCGACCTGCTCGGCGCGCTCCGCGCCTACCGTCGCGCGATCACGTTGTGGCCGGGCTACGCGGACGCGCACTTCAACCTGGCGCTCGTGGCGGAAAAGCTCGACAGCTGGACGCTCGCGCGACGCCATTGGCGACGTTTCCTCGAGCTCGAGCCGCGCAGCGAGTGGGCCGCCGTCGCGAAGAGCCACCTCGAAGACGCGACCGCTCGAGCCGGCCGAACCGGCAGCGAACCCGCGGCCCGGGACGAGTCCCGCGGCTAGCGCCCGCTCGACCGCCTGTGCTATCCATCGGCGGTCCGAGTCGTCTCCCCGGTCCGGCGGCGTACCCAAGTGGCTAAGGGGAAGGTCTGCAAAACCTTTATTCGTGAGTTCGATTCTCACCGCCGCCTCTCCGACCCCTACCCGGTCCCGACCGTGGTCGGACCGACGTTCCGGGCGCCGCCTGCGGCCGCTCGGCGACCATCGCCCAGTGCCGGGGTGGTGAAACTGGCAGACACAGGGGACTTAAAATCCCCGGGCCCGAAACGGCCGTGCGGGTTCGACCCCCGCCCCCGGCATCTCCCCGGTACCCGCGCCGGCAACACGCGAACGCGGGGCGCGCCCGTCCCGCGGGCGCCGCTTCCCTCGTGACCGGCCTGGTCGGCCACCGCGGCGGGGCGGGTCCGCCGGTCGTCCTCCTTCACGGCGTGGCATCGAGCTGGCGGGACTGGGCGCCGGTCGTTCCGGACCTCGAGAGGGACCATGACGTGATCGCGCTCGGCTTCCCCGGCCACGCGGGGCAGCCGCCGTTTGCGCCGGGCGTGCATCCGGACGCGGATTCGCTGGCCGACGCGGCCTGCGCCGCGATGGACGACGCGGGGATCGGGACGGCGACGGTCGCGGGCAGTTCTCTCGGTGGCTGGATCGCCCTCCTGCTCGCCCGGCGTGGCCGCGCAGACGGCGTGCTCGCGCTGTCGCCGGCAGGACTCTTCTCGAGCGTCGAGGCGGCCGGGCTCCGCCGCCGGCTGCTGTTCCAGCACCGGGTCGCCCGCCTGGTCGCGCCGTTCGCCGGGCTGGTCGAGCGCAGCCCGCTTCTCGCGGGACTCGCGATGGGGGGGCGGCGAGGCTCGCAGCGTCCGGCGGAGGTGGCGCACAAGCTCCGTGCGTTCGCCGACTGCCCGGTGTTGCCGGAACTCCTCGCAGGGCTCGAGGAGATGGGACCGGAACGGCTCGAGGGGATCCGCTGTCCGGTGGTCGTCGGTTGGGGCGAGCAGGACCCGCTCCTCCCGGTCCGCTTCGCGGGCCGCTTCGCGCGAGCGCTGCCCGCCGCCCGCGTGGTACGGCTGCGCGGAGCAGGGCACCTCCCGACCTGGGACGAGCCCGCGACGGTGGCGGGGCTCGTGCGGTCGGTTGCCGGCGAAGCGACGATCCGGCACGCAGGAAGGCGATGATGCAGGAGACGAAGACCCGGTCCCCGAACACCCCCGGGGCGGGCACGGGAGACGGTTTCGAGAGGGCGCGTGCGGTCGGGAAGTTCTTCTTCACCGGGGACCGCAAGTTCTACCTGAAGGGCGTGTCGTACGGACCGTTTCGCCCGGGCGAAGACGGTGCGCCCTTTCCCTCGAACGAGAAACTCCGCCGGGACCTCCGTCTCATGCGCGATCTCGGTGCCAACACTCTCCGCACGTTCACGCCCCCGCCGATCCGGATGCTCGACGTCGCGGCGGAAGAGGGCATCCGGGTCATCGTCGGGATCCCCTGGGCGCAGCAGGTCTGTTTCCTCGAGGACGCGGCGATCGTCCGCGACACTCGCAAGCGTGTTCGGGAGGCCGCGGCCGCGGTCGGGAACCATCCGGCCACGTTCGCGATCTTCGTCGGCAACGAGACCCCGCCCGACGTGGTGAGGTGGCAACGGGCGGAGCGAGTCCAGGAGTTCCTGCACGACCTCTTCGACGAGGCCAAGAGCGCGGCCCCCGACACGATGGTGAGCTACGCCAACTTCCCGCCGACCGAGTACCTCGACCTCGATTTTCTCGACTTCCTCTCGTTCAACGTCTACCTGCACCGCGAGCCGGACTTTCGCCGCTACCTCATGCGGCTCCAGAACCTGGCGGAGGATCGTCCGCTCATCCTCTCCGAGTTCGGCATGGACTCGATCCGCGAGGGGCGCGATCACCAGGCCGAGACGCTCGCCTGGCAGGTCCGCGCCGCCTTCGAGGTCGGTGTCGCCGGCGCGGTCATCTTCTCGTGGACCGACGACTGGTACGCCCTTTCGTGGGAAACCGGCGGCGGCTTCCAGGTCGAGGACTGGGCGTTCGGGCTGGTCGACGTGGATCGCGTTCCCAAGCCCTCCTACCATGCCGTGCAGAAGGTCTTCGGTTCGCCGGTTCCCGCGATCCCGCCCGACCCGCCGATGTTCTCGGTCGTCGTCTGCTCCTACAACGCGGACCGGACGATGGAGCCCTGCCTGCAGTCGCTCCAGGACCTGCCCTACCCGAACTACGAAGTGATCGTCGTCAACGACGGTTCGACCGACCGCACGCTCGAGATCGCGCGCCGCTACGAGGGCGGTCGCATCCGCGTGATCGACCAGCGCAACATGGGACTCTCGGCGGCGCGCAACGTCGGCATCGATGCGTCTCGCGGAGAGATCGTCGCCTACACGGATTCCGACTGCGTGGTCGATCCGGACTGGCTCACCTATCTCTCCTACAAGTTCCGTGACGGGTTCAAGGCGGTCGGCGGACCGAATTTTCCCCCGCCGGAAGACGCGCTCGTGCCCTCGGTCGTCGCGGTCTCGCCCGGCGGTCCGACGCACGTTCTCCTGAACGACGACGTGGCCGAGCACGTGCCCGGCTGCAACATGGCGTTCGAGAAGTCGGTCCTCGAGGAGATCAACGGCTTCGACGTCCTCTACACGGCCGCGGGAGACGACGTGGACCTTTGCTGGCGCCTGCAGAACGCGGGATACCCGATCGGCTTCAGCCCGGTCGCGGTCGTCTGGCACTTCCGGCGCAACACCGTCCGCGCCTACCTGAAGCAGCAGATGGGCTACGGGAAGGCGGAGGCGCTGCTGTATTTCAAGCACCCGCTGCGCTTCAACCTGCTCGGGCAGTCGCGGTGGCTCGGCCGCATCTACGGCGGAGTCGCGACCGGCGTGTTCGCCCGCGGGCCCGTGATCTACTACGGGGCGTTCGGCCGCGGTCTCTTCCAGACGCTCTACGAGAGGCCGGCGCCGCTCTTCAGCTATCTGCCGTTCACGCTCGAGTGGAACGTCGCGGCGCTCGTCCTCCTGCTGACGGCGATGCTCTCGGGCGAATACGTCGTCGCGTCGTCGATCCCCTTCCTCGTCTCGCTCGCCTCGGCGGCCCACTCGGCGCGCAAGGCCCGGCTCGACCCCCGTTTCGGCGGCGGGTCCGCCCGGCTCCTGGTCATGCTGCTTCTCTACCTGGGCCCGCTCATGCGGGGCTTCGAGCGCTACCTCTGGCGGATGCGCGGAGGCGGCGACGTCGAGCGGGTCGACGCGGAGATCCCGGTACCGGAGGTGGCTCCCGAGGTGTCCCTCGCGCGGCGGGAGTTCGCGTCGGGGTTCTGGTCGGAGAGCGGTCGGGAAAAGGAGGAATTCCTCCAGGAACTCTCGGCCTTCCTCGTTCCGCGCAAGTACCGCGTGGCCGTGGGCTCCGGATGGGAGCCGTGGGACGTGGAAGTGGCCCGCGGGATCGGCGCCGCAGCCAGGGTCGAGGTCGCGGTCGAGGACCACACCGGGGCGAAGCGCCTGTTCCGGGTGCGCACGACTCTCCATCCCCCGCGGGTCGGCCTCTGGGTCTTCGCCGCGGCGTCCCTGCTCGCGCTCCTCGGCGTCGCCTTCGGGGTGCCGGAGCTGACGCGCATGGGGCTCCTCGTGGCCGGGATCGACCTGTTCGTCACGGTTCTCCAGACGGTGCGCCTGGGCCGCCTGCTCCACCGGGTCTACGCGCTCGTCGCCCCGAGGCTCGGAATGACGGCGGTTCCGCTCCTCGCGCGACCGGGAACGCAAGGGAAGGCCGCGACATGAACGACCTCGCTCGCCAGTGGCGGCGCATCCTTCCCTACCTCCGGCCCTACCGGGGAAGGCTCGCGCTGGCTCTCGTCCTCGTCGTCGCGATCAGCGCCGCGGAGATCCTGAAACCGTGGCCACTCAAGGTCGTGATCGACAACGTGCTCGGCGGCAAGCCTCTCCCGCTCGCCGGCTTCCCGGAAGCGACCGACGCGGTCACGCTGCTCACGATGGTCGCGGCCGGGCTCGTGCTTCTCTACGTCGTGCTGGGGCTGCTGTCGGTCGCGAGCAACTGGGTCACGATCGACATCGGGCAGCGCATGGTCGACGATTTCCGGGCCGACCTCTACCAGCAGCTCCAGCGTCTCTCCCTGGCCTTTCACAACCGGCGCAGCGCAGGTGACCTCATCTTCCGGCTGACGGCCGACACCTTCGCGATCCAGACGCTCGCGATGAACGGCGTCTTCCCGACGGTCTCGGCGCTCGCGATGCTGCTCGGCATGATCGCGGTGATGGCGCGCCTGAACGCGAGGCTCACGGGGATCGCGCTCTGCATCGTCCCGCTCTTGGTCGGCGCGATCCGGCTGGTCGGGCGCCGCATCACCCGCGACGCGACGAGCGCCCGGGAGAAGGAGAGCGAGCTCTATTCCGCGGCGCAGAGGTCGATGACCGCGATCAAGGTCATCCAGGCCTTCACGAACGAGGACGAGGAGCTGAATCGTTTCCGGACGGTGAGCCGCGCGAGTCTCGACGCGAATCTCCGACTGTACACGCTCCAGACCGCGTACACGATGGGTGTGAGCGCGATCGGCGCGCTCGGGACGGCAGCCGTGATCTGGTTCGGGGCGCGTGCGGCGCTGGCGGGATCCCTGTCCGTCGGCGACCTGGTCGTGTTCACGAGCTACCTCGCGTCCCTGTACGCGCCGATCCAGACGCTGAGCAGCACCTACGGGCTCCTGCAGGCCGCGAAGGTGGGGGTCGGGCGGGTGTTCGAGATCCTCGAGACGGCACCGGACGTGCCCGACGGCCCCCGGCGACTGGAGCCGTCCTCCGTCCGGGGACGCGTCGAGATCCGCGACGTGAGTTTCGGGTACACCTCGGGGCAGCGCGTTCTCGACGGGGTCTCGCTGGACGTCGCCCCCGGCGAGATGATCGCGATCGTCGGAGCGACCGGCACGGGCAAGAGCACGCTCGTGAGCCTCGTCTCCCGCTTCTACGACCCGACCGAGGGCCAGGTGCTGCTCGACGGGGTCGATCTCCGCGAGTACGACAAGCGCTCGCTGCGTCGCCAGATCGGCATGGTGCTCCAGCCCCCGATCGTGTTCCCGGCGTCGCTGCGCGACAACATCGGCTACGGGACGCCCGAAGCCACGGACGAGCAGGTCGAGCGCGCGGCCCGCGACGCGCAGCTCGATTCGCTCCTGGCGAAGCTTCCCCGGGGACTCGCGACGGTGCTCGGCGACGACGGCGTCGCACTCTCCGAGGGCGAGAAGCAGCGCGTGACGATCGCGCGCGCTCTCCTTCGCGATGCACCGATCCTGATCCTCGACGAGCCGACCTCCGCCCTCGACGCGCAGACCGAGGCTCGCCTCATGGAGACGGTCGAGGCCCTCATGGAGGGCCGCACCTCGTTCGTGATCGCGCACCGTCTGTCGACGGTCCGCAAGGCGAGCCGGATCGTCGTGCTCGACGGAGGGAAGATCGTCGAGTGCGGTCCCTTCGACGAGCTCGTCGCCCGCGACGGCCTCTTCGCTCGCCTGCACGCCACCCAGTTCGGCAAGCAGCAAAGGGGGACGGGCGATGCCGCGTGACGAGCGACGCCTCGTCGTGTTGGGCCTCA
>JAGWVP010000177.1 GCA_018970825.1 bacterium
CGCCGAAGGCCGCTCCGACCGCGAGAGAAGCAAGGAGCCAGTCGCGAAGGCAGCGCGCCCCGGGAGCCACGAACGACGCGACGACTCCGGCAGCCGCGAGCGGAGAAGCCCATCCGAGAGTCCCGGCGAGCAGGTCGCCGGCGAGCCATCCCGCGAACCAGGGGGCGACCGGTGGCGCTGCACCTCCCCGGATGAGCGTGTAGGCGCGAAGGAAGCGGATCGGCGTCCCGCCGTCACCGAGCAGGAGCGCGAAACCGGCCACCGTCGCGACGAGCCCCGCGACCGCTGCCGCGACGAGCCCTCCTCTCGCGGCGAGGCGAGCACGGGCATCGAGAAGGAAGGGGGCGATGCACGCGGCGGCCGGAGTCTTCACGAGCGTCGCGAGAAGGACTGCGGCCGCGGCGATCCCCGTCGCACCGGCCGCCCATGCGGCCGCGGCGGCCGTCACGCCCGCCGCGACGAAGAGATCCCCGCTCGCGGTCGAGACGAGGCTCGTCCACCAGGGATCGAGCGCGAGGGCGACCCCGAATCCGACGGCCGCCAGCGGCCCGGCCGCCCGCGCGACCATCCAGCTCCCGCATCCCGCGAGCAGCGCCGCCGCGAGCGCCACGGCCACGCCCTCGCCCGTCGCCCCCAGCGAGGCGATCGCGACTCCGAGGATCTTCGGAGCCGGAAAGTACCACTGCTCCGCGAGGCGGGGCGTGCCCGCGAGGAGGCCGCGAAGGTAGAGGCGGTTCGCCACCCGGTCCGGCTCGTTCGCGAGCCCCGGGTGCGATGCGAGCGTCGCGGACGCCCACGCGAGGTGGAGGAGTCCGACGCCGAGGGCAACTCGGAGGAGCGAGCGGTCCTGCTCTCGTGGGGTCATCGGGTTCCTGTCGGGCCGTGCTTCCGGCCGTCTCCCTTAGCACTCCGTGGAGCCCGCGAGTCGGGCGAGGGGCTCAGCCGACCCGGGACAGCGACAGTCGCCCGGCCCACCGAGCCTCGAGCATCCGACGAAGCAGCCTCGAACTTTCGCCGCCGAGCGCGGGGTCCGCCGCGAGGACCGCTTCGGCGGCCGATCGGGCCTTCTCCAGCACGTCGCGGTCGCGCATCAGGTTCGCGACCCGGAAGTCGGCGAGTCCCGCCTGCCGCGTCCCGAGCAGCGCCCCGGGACCGCGGATGTCGAGGTCGGCCTGGGCGATCCGCCGTCCGTCGCTCGTCTCGGTCATGACCGCGAGACGCTCCTTCGCCTCGCGCGACTGCGCCCAGTCCGCGACGAGAAGACAGAAGGCTTCGTCGCTTCCCCGACCGACCCGACCACGCAACTGGTGGAGCTGGGCCAGCCCGAACCGCTCCGCGTGCTCGATCACGATCACGCTCGCGTTGGGAACGTCGATGCCGACCTCGATGACCGTGGTCGCGACGAGGACGTCGAATCGACGATCCTTGAAATCGCGCATCACGGCGTCCCGCTCGGGAGCGGGCATCCGCCCGTGCACGAGCCCGATCCGCAGGCCGGGAAAGACGTCCGTCCGGAGCTCCTCCGCGGCGCTGGTCGCGTCGCGCAGGTCCGAGGCCTCCGATTCCTCGATCAGGGGATAGACGACGAAGGCCTGTCGTCCGCGGGCGATCTCGCGGCCGACGACCTCGTAGGCGCGACGCCGCTGGTTCATGCCGTGCACCGTGGTCCGGACCGGCTTCCGACCGGGCGGCATCTCGTCGAGGAAGGACAGGTCGAGGTCCCCGTACGCGCTGAGGGCGAGCGTGCGCGGGATCGGCGTCGCGCTCATGAGGAGGATGTCCGGGGAGGCTCCGTCGCCCGCGGCCCGCGACAGGCTCGCCCGCTGCATCACGCCGAACCGGTGCTGCTCGTCGATGACGGCGAGGCCGAGGCGCCCGAAGCGCACTCCTTCCTGGATGAGCGCATGGGTCCCCACGACGAGCCCGGGCTCGCCCGCCTCGAGGCGAGGAAGAACGAGGCGCCGGTCGGCCGCCGCGACCGTGCCGCTCAGGTACCAGAGCGGCACGCCGAGATCGCCGGCGACGCGCAGGACGGTCTCCCAGTGCTGCTCGGCGAGAAGCTCGGTCGGCGCCATCAGGACCGCCTGCCAGCCGCTCTCGATGGCCCGCAGCGCCGCCGCGACCGCGACCACCGTCTTGCCGCTTCCGACGTCGCCCTGCAGGAGACGGTGCATCGGGTGGGGCTTCGCCTGGTCGGCGGCGATTTCGCCGATCACCCGCTGCTGCGCGCCGGTCAGAGGGAACGGCAGCGCCGCGACCATGCGACGGACCAACTCCCCGGGAGGGTCGAAGACGATCCCGTCCTCGCTCGCGACCGCGGCCTTGCGCAGCAGGAGGCGGATCTGCAGGAAGAAGAATTCGTCGAAGATGATCGACCGGTGCGCCGTCGACCGGTAGGCGCCGAGGTCCGCCACGTCCGCGTCCGGGCCCGGTCGATGGACCTCGCGCAGCGCCTCGCCGAGCGGAAGCAGGCCGAACTCCTCCCGCAGGGCCGTCGGAACGGCGTCGACCACGCGGGGGCCGAAGACGTCGACCGCGGCGTGCACCATCCGCCGCATCGCGGCAGCCGGCATCGTCGTCGGCTTCTCGTAGACGGGGAGGATCCGGGCCGCGCCCTCGCCCTCGTCGCGTTCGTCGGCCGACTCGATCTCCGGGTGCGTGATGCGCACCGGCGACTGGTAGCCACGCTCGGCACGTCCATGGACGACCCAGCGTCCGCCCGGTTTCAATCGGGAGCGGAACCAGCGCACCTGGTTGAACCAGACCAGTTCGACGACGCCGGTATCGTCGGCCGCGATCACGCTCAGGACCGTGCGCCGCCCACCGGCCCCGACCCGCTTCTCGTCGACGCGACGAATCTCGATCTCCGAACTCGCAGTCTCGCCGACGCGAAGATCGCGAACCCGTCGCTTCGAGCGGCGATCCTCGTAGCGGAAGGGCACGTGGTAAAGCAGGTCCTCGACGGTCGCGAGCCCGAAGCGCTCGAGCTCGGCCGCGCGGGCGGGACCGATCCCCGGCACCTCGGTGGTCGGCCGCCGAGCGGCCTCGAGCCATGCTTCGAGCGCGAGCGAGCCGGCGTCGCGGGGCGACGATCCCTCCGCCGAACCTGCTGCCGTCCGAGACGGGCTCTCGCGGGCGTCGATGACCCCCCCGGGCGGATCGGCTCGGGGCCGACGATCCCCCGGATCCCCCTTCCGCCGCGAAGGCCCGGCCTTCGCCGGCTCCTTGTCGGGACCACGGGATGCGGAAACCGGCGGCGATCCGCCCGGACCGTCCTCCCCGCGGCCGGGTGGCGGCCCGGGCCTTCCCGCGCCTCCCCGGACCACGTCGAGGAGCGCGAGCAGATCGACCGCTCGCCGACGCGCCTCCTCCGGGCCCGCCGCGTCGAGCCCTTCGAGCAACGTCGCGACGCGTTCGAGCACCGGGCGGGACGTTCCGTCCTTCGCCTCCCGTGCGAGCGCATGCAGGCGGTCGCGCCACGCCGCGAGAGGCAGCCGCACGCGGCCCGCCCGGTCGGACGCCGCGTCGCGCAGGAAGCGCAGCGGCCCCTCGAGGCTCGCGAGCAGTTCCGCGAGCCTGCCGTCGCCCTCGACCTCAGGCACCCTTGCCCGACGCGAGATCGCGGTGCCACTCCTGGAGCGTCCGCACCTCGAGTCGCTGCTTCGCTCGGGCCGCCATGCCGAGCGATGCCGCGACCGCACCGGCGATCGTGGTCATGTAGGGCGTCCGTGTCTCCAGCGCGGTGCGCCGGATCGAGAACGAGTCGATCACCGACTCCGCGCTCGACGTCGTGTTCACGACGAAGGCGACCTCTCCCGAGAGAATCGCGTCCACGACGTGGGGCGACCCCTCGCGGACCTTGTTGATGGGCCGGCAGGCGACGCCGCCCTCCGCCAGAACCCGGCACGTACCGTGGGTCGCCACCAGGTCGAAGCCGCTCGAGACGAGCGTGCGACCGATGTCGACGATCGCCCCCTTGTCCTCCGCCCGGACCGACAGGAACACGGTCCCTGCGGCCGGGAGCACCGAGCTCGCGCCGTCCTCGGCCTTCAGGAACGCATTCGGGAAGTCGGCATCGATGCCCATCACCTCCCCCGTCGAACGCATCTCCGGGCCCAGGATCGTGTCGACGCCGGGGAACTTGATGAACGGAAAGACCGACTCCTTCACGCTCACGTGGCGCGGGACGATCTCGGATTCCACCCCGAGCTCGGGGAGCGTGCGCCCGGCCATCACCCGAGCCGCGATCTTCGCGAGCGGACGGCCGATCGCCTTCGAGACGAACGGTACGGTACGCGAGGCGCGCGGGTTCACCTCGAGGACGTAGACGAGCCCGTCCTGGACGGCGAACTGCACGTTCATCAGGCCGACCACGCCGAGACGGCTCGCGAGCGCGATCGTCTGTCGCCGGATCTCCTCCTGCACCCCGGAGGGGAGCAGCCGCGGCGGCAGCGAGCAGGCCGAGTCGCCGGAATGGACCCCCGCGGGCTCGATGTGCTCCATCACGCCGCCCACGACCACGGTCCTGCCGTCGGAGAGGCAGTCGACGTCGATCTCGATCGCCGAGTCGAGGAACTCGTCGACCAGGACCGGGTGGTCGGGCGAAGCCTTCACCGCGCGCTGCATGTAGTCCCGCAGCCCGGACTCGTTCGAGACGATCTCCATCGCGCGACCACCGAGCACGTAACTCGGCCGGAGGAGGACCGGGTAGCCGATCCGACCTGCGATCGCGGCCGCTTCGTCGACCGAGCGGGCCGTCCCGTTCTCGGGCTGCCGGAGCCCGAGTTCGTCGAGCAGGTTCTTGAAGCGCTCGCGGTCCTCGGCGCGATCGATCGCGTCCGGGCTGGTGCCGATGATGGGGACCCCGGCCTTCTCGAGGGCGACCGAAAGGCGCAGCGGCGTCTGGCCACCGAACTGGACGATCACCCCGAACGGCTTCTCCCGCTCGACGATCGAGAGGACGTCCTCGAGCGTGAGCGGCTCGAAGAAGAGCTTGTCGGAGGTGTCGTAGTCCGTGGAGACGGTCTCCGGGTTGCAGTTGACCATGATGGTCTCGAACCCGTCCGCCGAGAGTGCGTAGGCCGCGTGCACGCAGCAGTAGTCGAACTCGATGCCCTGCCCGATCCGGTTCGGCCCGCCGCCGAGGATCACGATCTTCTTCTTCGCGCTCGGAGCGGCCTCGCAGTCCCCGGGCTCGTAGGTCGAGTAGAGGTAGGGAGTGAAGGCGGCGAACTCGGCTCCGCAGGTGTCGACGGTCTTGTAGACCGGGACGACGCCATGGGCCGTCCGCTGGCGCCGCACCTCGTCCTCGCCCGCCCCGGTCAGTTGCCCGAGGCGGCGGTCGGAGAATCCCATCCGCTTCCAGCGACGCAGCTCCCCGCCGGTCGGGGCCCGGCCGGACGCGGCCGAAACGCGGGCTTCCTCGGTCACGATCTCCTCGATGTGACGCAGGAACCAGCGGTCGATCCTCGAGAGGCGGTGGATCTCCTCGAGCCCGAACCCCCGGCGGAATGCGTCGCCCACGAGCAGCAGGCGCTGCGCGTTCGGCACCCGCAGCCGCTCGCGCAGGCGCTCGTCGTCCATGTCGCCCGCGGTCGGGTCGAAACCCGCGATCCCGATCTCCATCGACCGGAGCGCCTTCTGGAGGCTCTCCTTGAAGGTGCGGCCGATCGCCATCGCCTCGCCGACCGACTTCATCTGCGACGACAGCCGGTCCTCGGCCTGCGGGAACTTCTCGAAGGTGAAGCGCGGGATCTTCGTCACCACGTAGTCGATCGTCGGCTCGAAGCAGGCCGGCGTCTCCCGCGTGATGTCGTTGCGGATCTCGTCGAGCGTGTAGCCGATCGCGAGCTTCGCGGCGATCTTGGCGATCGGGAATCCCGTCGCCTTCGACGCGAGCGCGGAACTGCGCGACACGCGCGGGTTCATCTCGATCACGACCAGGCGTCCATTCGCAGGATCGACCGCGAACTGGACGTTCGAGCCGCCGGTCTCGACGCCGATCTCGCGCATGATCGCGAACGCGGCGTCCCGCATGATCTGGTATTCCTTGTCGGTGAGCGTCTGCACCGGCGCCACGGTGATCGAGTCGCCGGTGTGAACCCCCATCGGGTCGAGGTTCTCGATCGAGCAGACGATCACGCAGTTGTCCGCGCGGTCGCGCATGACCTCGAGCTCGAACTCCTTCCAGCCCGCGATCGACTCCTCGAGCAGCACCTCGTGGTGCGGCGAGAGATCGAGCGCCCACGGAACCATGCGCTCGAACTCCTCGTCGTCGTGGGCGAAGCCGCCGCCCATGCCGCCGAGCGTCCGGGAGGGCCGCAGGATGAGGGGATAGCCGATCTCGTCCCGCACGCGGCGCGCCTCCTCGAGGCTCCGCGCGTAGCCCGAGCGCGGCACCTCGAGGCCGATCTTCTCCATGGCCGCCTTGAAGAGGTCGCGATCCTCCGCCTTCTTGATGGCGGCGACGTTGGCACCGATCATCTCGACGCCGTGACGGGCGAGGACCCCCGACTCCGCGAGTTCGAGCGAGAGATTGAGCCCGGTCTGGCCGCCGATCGTCGGCAGGAGAGCGTCCGGCTTCTCGCGCTCGATGATCCGCTCGAGGATCTCGGGAGTCATCGGCTCGACGTAGGTCGCGTCGGCGAACTCCGGGTCGGTCATGATCGTCGCCGGGTTCGAGTTGACCAGCACGACCCGGTAGCCCTCGCTGCGCAGGATCCGGCAGGCCTGGGTGCCCGAGTAGTCGAACTCGCAGGCCTGGCCGATGA
>JAGWVP010000178.1 GCA_018970825.1 bacterium
CGCTGCCTGCTCACGTTTCGCTGCTCACCGGGCTCGATGCCGAAGCGCACGGCGTGGAGGACGACGGCCTCGCGATCCCGGAGACCGTGCGCACGCTCGCGGAGCGCGCGAAGGCGTCGGGGATCGAGACCGCGGGCGTCTTCGCCGGGCCCTACCTGCAGCCGGCCTACGGGTTCGGCCGCGGGTTCGGGACCTACGCCAACTGCAGCGGGCTCGGCAGCGACGACTCCGGGCTCGGGATCGACTGGGGGGAACGGAAGGGAACCCACCGCCTGAGCCACGAAGCGGTGACGAATCCCTGCGTCCGCGAGCGCGTCGCCGGCTGGGCTCGTCGCGCGCCGAAGAGGGGCAGGCGCTTCCTGTTCGTCCACCTCTGGGACGTGCACTACGACTACGCACCGCCCCCGGGCTACGTCGAGATCTTCGATCCGGACTACGACGGCGGCACCGACTTCTCGAAGTTGTTCGTGAACGACGCGATCGGCCCGAAGATGCCGGCTCGCGACCTGCGCCACCTGCTCGCGCTCTACGACGGCGAGATCCGCTGGACCGACGACACGATCGCCGCGATCCTCGCCGACCTCGAGAGCGAGGGGCTGCTGCGGAACTCGGTCGTGATCGTCACGTCGGACCACGGCGAGGAGTTCTTCGAGCACGGCGGCAAGGCGCATCGGCAGACCCTTCACGAGGAGGTGCTTCGGGTGCCTCTCGTCGTGGCCCGCCCCGGCGGTCCGCCGGTCCGGCGTCGGTCCGACGAGGTCGTGAGCCTCGCCGACGTGGCGCCCGCGATCTGCCACTGGCTCGGGATTCCCTGCTCCGACCTGGGGCCGCCCGGTGCGCTCGCCGAGACCGGCCGACGGGACTCCGTGCACGCCCGGGACGACGCCCTCGCGCACCTCGTCCGCGGACGAACGGGAAGCGACCACGCCTGGATCGGGCACCATGCGAAGGTGATCGAGGGCCGGGACGGGACGATCGACGTCTTCGGGCCGCCGACCTTTCCCGGCAACGACCTGCTGCCCGTCGCCACCTTCTCCCGCGGCGACACGACGCATGCTTCGAGTTTCGCGCTCGACTCCGTTCGGGCGATGGACGCGCGGGTCGCCGCCGCCCGGGAACGGGCGGGACTGCTCCACCCGCCCGCGCCGCGGCCGACCGCGGCGATCGACGACGCGACCCGCGGGCGACTCGAGTCGCTCGGCTACCTGCCGCGGGCGGAGGAGCAGTCCCGGTAGGGACTGCTCGTGGTGCCCCGGAAGGGTCGGAATCCGCCGCCCTTGGCCGCCCCTCTCCTTGCTCGCCTGCGAGCGTTCGTCACCTCCGCGACCCGCGGCGGATCGGGCATCCGCGTGCCCGAGCTCGCGAGGATCGTCGGGACCGACCGGCCGACCATTCTCGAGATCGGCGCGAACGACGGAACGCACACGCTGCAATTCGCCGCCTGCTTCCGCGATCCCGTGATCCACTGCTTCGAGCCGGAGCCGCGCGCGATCCGGCGATTCCGTCGCAACCTCCGCGGCGTTCCGAACGTCCGGCTCGTCGAGGCGGCCGCGGGTGCAGCGACGGGCACGGTGCGCTTCCACCGCAGCGGCGGGCAGCGGCACAAGCGCTGGCGACGGCCGCTCCCCGAGGGCTGGGACTACTCGGGTTCGATCCGCCCGCCGAAGCGCCACCTGGAGGTCCACCCCGACGTGGAGTTCCGGGAGGTGATCGAGGTCCCGATGCTCTCGATCGACGACTGGGCCCGCGAGCACCCGGTCGAGCGGGTCGACCTCGTGTGGATGGACGTGCAGGGAGCCGAGCGCGAGGTCCTCGCGGGCATGAGAGCGACCTTGCCGCGGGTCCGTTTTCTCTACACCGAGTTCAGCGACGTCGAACTCTACGAGGGACAGCCGAACCTCGCGGCGATCCTCGGGATGCTGCCCGACTTCGAGGTGATGGAGCGTTTCCCGGGAGACGTCCTGCTCCGCCGTCGCGGAGCCGCCTGACGGGACGCGGACCACTCGCGGGGCACCGCCCGGACGATTGCGCCGGAGGCCCCTTCGGCCGATAGTCCGAAGGTGCGAAGAACGGCTCCCAGGGGCGCATTCCTCGCTTGCCTGCTGCTCGCCACGCTCGGAGGCACGGCCTGCTCGCGAAGCCGCGCTCCGTTCGAACCGTCCGCGGCCGATCCCGCGACCCGGCGTCGCCTGCCCGAGGGCGAGGTCGTGGGCGGTGCGGGCCGATACGGATCGCAGGCCTGGCTCGGGATCCCCTACGCGAAGCCTCCGGTCGGCGATCTCCGCTGGCGGGCTCCTCGGCCCGGCGATCCGTGGACGGGCGTGCGCGAGGCGATCGTCCCGCCCGCTCCCTGCGTGCAGTACGCGAGCCCGATGGGCGGCGTCGACTCGGCGCCCGCGAACACGCCGGTCGGTCGCGAAGACTGCCTCGCGCTCAACGTGTGGACGCCTCCGTTCGCGACCGCCGACGTCCCGACCGGCGATCGACGCCTGCCGGTGCTCGTGTGGATCCACGGTGGCGGCAACTCGATCGGGCAGGTGGCCTTCTACGAAGGCGGTCGCCTCGCGGTCGAGGAGAACGTGGTGGTCGTCGCCGTGCAGTACCGGCTCGGCCCGCTCGGCTGGTTCCGCCATGCCTCGCTCCGCGCCGGCTCGGACGGGGCCGAAGCGTCCGGGAACTTCGGCACCCTCGACCTGGTACGCGCGCTCGAGTGGGTGCGCGACGACGTCGCCGCGTTCGGCGGCGATCCGGGCAACGTCACGATCTTCGGCGAATCCGCGGGCGGGCAGAACGTCTACTCGCTGCTGCTGTCGCCGAACGCGCGCGGCCTGTTCCACCGGGCGATCGTGGAGAGCGGCGGCCTGCGCTTCTTCGGAACGAGCGAGTGCGAGAACGCCGCCGACGCCGACGTCCCGGGCCACGTGCAGGGTTCGACCGAGGCGATCCTGCGCCTGCTGCTCGCCGAGGGGCGCGCCTCCGACCGGGCGTCGGCGAAGGACACCCTCGCGAAGATGGGCGACGCCGGGGCCGCCGCCTGGCTCCGCTCGCTCGACCCGAAGAAGATCCTGCTCGCCTACGAGCCCACGAAGACCTCGGGCATGATCGACATGCCCCGCGTGATCGCCGACGGAACCGTCCTCCCGGCGGGCGACCCGGTCGAGCGGCTCCGCGCGGGCGACTGGGCGCGCGTCCCGGTCGTCGCGGGCACGAACCGCGACGAGAACAGGCTCTTCCTGTTCGCCGACCCGAACCGGATCGTGAAGCGCCTGTGGTTCCTGCCTCGCTTCGTCGACGAGCCCTCCTACCTCGCGACCGCGGACGCCATGTCGCGACAGTGGAAGGCGACCGGCGCCGACGCCCCCGCGCGCGCCATGCAGGCCTCCGCGGGACCGGGCGGCCCGCCGGTCTTCGTCTACCGCTTCGACTGGGACGAGGAGCCGATCGTGCTCGGCGCCGACCTCTCGAAGATGCTCGGCGCCGCTCACGGCTTCGAGATCCCGTTCGTCTTCGGCCACTTCGACCTCGGGCGCGCGGGCAACGTGGTGTTCGACGAGCGCGGCCGGGAGGAGCGCGAGGCCCTCTCGCGCGCGATGCGCTCCTACTGGGCGCAGTTCGCGCGCACCGGGGACCCCGGACGCGGCGGGCGGGGCGACCTTCCCGCGTGGACGCCCTGGCAGCCCGACGGGCCGTCGAAGACGCTCGTGCTCGACACGCCCGCGAGCGGCGGCATCCACATGACGCCGATCGAGGAGACGATGCCCGCGATCGTCGCGGCGGTCGAGGACGATCCGCGCGTGCCGACGCCGCAGGCCCGCTGCGCGGTCTTCGCGGAGATGACGCGGTGGGGTCGCGGCTTCGGCCGCGAGGACTACCTGCGGGCGGGCTGCGGGGCCTGGCCCCTCGATCCCGCCCGGTGAGATCGCGACGACTCGGCGCGAGCGAGCTCTCGCGGGAATCGTCGGCCCCGGGGGGTCGCCCTTGTCACTGCGAGGGTGCGCCTCTAGGGTCCTTCCTCCCATGAGCGACTACGTCGAGAAGGGCCCCGACGCGCTGCCGATCGAGTCGATCGACCAGCTCGTCGGCCACTTCGAGCGGGGCTGCAAGCCGCGCTCGGACTGGACGGTGGGGACCGAGTACGAGAAGCCCGCGGTGGATCGCCGCACCGGGCTCGCGATCCCGTTCGACGGACCTCGCGGGGTCGAGGCCATCCTCCGCGCGATGGCCGATCGCTACGGCTGGGAGCCGCAGGAGGAGCGCGGTCGCGTCGTCGCGCTGACCCGGGAGGGCCGGGGCAGCGTGACGCTCGAGCCCGGGGGCCAGGTCGAGCTGTCGGGGCACAACTTCGCGACCCTGCACGAGACGCACGCCGAGCTCGTGCGGCACGCGGCGGAACTGGTCTCGATCGGCGACGAGTTGGACGTCGCGTTCCTCGGCTTGGGCATCACCCCCTTCTCGCGCCTCGACCAGATCCCGTGGGTCCCCAAGGCCCGCTACGGGATCATGGGTCCCTACATGCTGCGGGTCGGCTCGCTCGGGCAGCGCATGATGAAGCAGACGACCACGGTGCAGGTGAACGTCGACTTCGGCAGCGAGTCGGACGCGATGATGAAGATGCGGGTCGCGATGGGAATCGGGGCGATCCTGAACGCGATCTTCGCGAACTCGCCGATCAGCGACGGCGCACCGAACGGCTTTCTCTCCTACCGCGGCCACGTCTGGACCGACACCGACACGTCGCGCAGCGGGCTCCTGCCCTTCGTGTTCGAGGAACGCGCAGGCTTCGAGGATTACGTCGACTGGGCGCTCGACGTGCCGATGTACTTCGTGCGCCGCGGCGGCGCGTTCCGCGACATGACCGGGATGACCTTCCGCCGTTTCTGGGAGGAGGGCTGCGACGGCCTGCGCGCGACGGTCGGCGACTTCGCGCTCCACCTCTCGACGCTGTTCCCCGACGCTCGCCTCAAGACCTACATCGAGCTCCGCACGGCCGACAGCCAGCCGCCGGAGACCATGCTCGGGCTGCCCGCGATCGCCAAGGGCGTGCTCTACGAGCCCGACTGCCTGTCGGCGGCCTGGGACCTCGTGAAGGACTTCGCCTGGGAGGAGCGCCTCGCGCTCGTGCTCGACGCGCAACGGGCGGGGCTCGCGGCTCCCGTGCGTCGCTGGCGGGTCGCCGATCTCGCCCGGGAACTGGTCGGGATCGCCGAGGAGGGCCTGCGTCGGCAGGGTTGCCGCGACGAACGCGGAGACGACGAGCGAGTCCACCTGGAAAGCACGCGGGAACTCGTTCGCAGCGGGCGGACCCATGCCGAGCGGGTGCTCGATCTCTGGCAGGGGGCATGGGACCGCGAGCCGGCGAAACTGGTCGCCGGAACGGCCTGGCGGGCGGTGCCCGGCTAGGCCCGAGACCCCGAGAGCCGCGCGCGGAGCGTGCGCGCGGCATTCGAGGGTCGGCTAATTGGGCGCGGCTGCGCCCGCGGCCGCGGGAATCTGGGTCGCTCCCGCCTGGGTGAGCACGCCGACGGCGGACGGACCGCCCGGGACCACCGTCTTGTTCTCGAGGTCGACCTGGAACTCGGCGCGCTTGTGCTCGCTGCCCTCCATCCAGTTCAGCTTGACGGTGTAGAGCGGTCCCTGCACCTGGGCTGCGGACCAAGCGAACTGGCCGACGAACGTGCCCTTGGTGCGCGCCTCGTTGCTCATGTCGATCGTCGCGTCCGAGAGGTTGCGCGACATGCCGGGCAACTTGAGCTCTCTCACCTTGGCCTGCGCCTCGTTTTCGCGCCCCTCCCACCCCGCGCCGAGCTGGTGGCTGACGAACCAGATGAAGCCGAGGGTGCCGAGAGCGAGCGCCAGCCAGCCGAGCAGGCCTCCTGCGTTCCAGCCCTTGTTCTCGTCGGTCACGGGTGCGACCACCTTGCCGCCCTCGTTGCGCTCGCGATCCGCCATGGTGAATTCCCCTTCGGAGTTCCGGAGTTCCCGCCCCCCGGAAGGGAGGGCTGCGACCTCATAACGCAGCCTGCGCGGGCGGCAAAGCCGCCGTCGGGGGCCGGCCCGGCAGGCGTCGCGTCGACCCGTCGAGGAGGGCTCGCCCGCCTGGGGGACCGGCAACGATGAAAATCAGTTTTTCTTATGAGAGCAAGTAGCGCAATTCGCTTGGTTCAATCGATCGACCCGCGCTAGCAAGGGGGTCCCCACTGCTTCGGCATTCATGTCCCACCCGGGCCCGCCCCGGTCGGAAAGAGGAGCGGAAATGCAAGGAAGAACCAGAAACTCGGCGATGCAGGATCGATCGGGAGGCCTTTTCGAGCCGGACGTGCTCCTGCCCGGCCAGTTCTTCTCCTTCTTCAGGAAGGAGGCCGGCTTCGATCGCGAGCGCCGCCTGATGCTGGCCGTGCTCGAGGACGCCATCGACTGTTTCCAGAAGCACGCACATGCGACCGACCTGCGAGGCAAACAACTGTTTGCCGAGTCGTGGGAGTGGATCATGTCCCCCGACCGTCGCTGGCTCTTCTCCTTCGAGAACATCTGCCAGATCGTCGACATGAATCCCGACTACATCCGCCAGGGGCTCAAGCGCTGGCGCGTGGACAACGCGCCGAAGGTCGTCGCCGACCTCGTCGCCGTCGAGAGCCTCGTGGAGGCGAGCCCGGCTCTCTGACGAGTCGTCGGCCCGAAACGAGAACGGCCCCCTCGCCGCGCGGCGAGGGGGCCGTTCT
>JAGWVP010000179.1 GCA_018970825.1 bacterium
CGGGCCTCGCGGGGCGGGCCACGATCGAACCCGGTCGCCTCGGCTCCCTGCGGGTCTACCGGGTGGTGGTGCGGGACCTCGAAGTCCCGGCAGACCCCGGCGCCGCCGCGAGGCAACTCGGCCCGATCTTCGGTCCGGGCTCGCCCGAGGACGTCCGCTGACGCATTGCGCCAGCCCTGCCTCGCAACCGTGCATTCTCGCACGAAAGAATCACGGGCTCGGCCTCGCATTCGATCGTGAAAATCTGTAGAATGTTGAGCACTTCGGCCACGGGCCGATAGTCCGCTCCCGCGGCTCCTCGTCGGTCGACGTCGCGTGCGACGTTTCCGCCATGATTTCACCCGATCGCGAACAGATGCGTCCTCCTCGCGCGGCGCGGTCCGGCCGCGAGTGGTTCGTCGTCCGCACGCGCGTGCGCTCCGAGGGATTCGTCGCCGCCCAGGCGGAGGCGTTCGGGGCCGAGGTCTACCTGCCCCGCATCGCCATCGGCCGCGACTGGCGAAGCGCGGAGCACACGGATCTCACCGAGCCGCTCTTTCCCGGCTACCTGTTCGTCCGACTCGACCTCGCCGAGCATTTTCGCCGGATTTCCCGCAGCCCGGGCGTCCGCGGCTTCCTCAGTTTCGGCGACGATCGACCCGTGCCGGTCGAGGCGGACATCATCGCCGGCCTGCAGGAACGCAGCCCGGGGGGGGTCTTCCGGCCGAGGGATCCGTTTCGACCGGGTGCCGCCGTGCAGGTCCTCTCGGGCCCGCTCGCCGGGCTTCTCGGCATCGTCGACCGTCCGCTCACGGGATCGGGCCGGGTCTCGGTCCTGCTCCGCATCCTCGCGCGCCAGACCCGGGTGGAGATGGCCCGGGAAGCCCTCGCGATCGCCTGATCGCGAGGGCCGCGAGCCCCTGCTCGCACGCCACATAACCGGGGAGATCCGGAGCCGTTTCGGGAAGGATGGGCGGAGCCATGACCAGACTCCGATTCGAAGAATTCACTTGCAAATTCGCATCGCAACGGCGCAAATGGAGGTTCATGAACGGACGTTTCCCGGTGTCCGTCGCGGCTCTCGGCCTCGCCGTCCTCGGACTGGCGGGCTGCGGGGCGTCGGCGTCGAGGTCCCAGCAGGCGATGCTGGTGGCCCAGGCCGTGCCCGCCCAGGGGGCGGCCGCGGGGCCCCCCGGGTCCACGGGAGCCGCCGGCGCGGCGATCGACCCGTTGACGCGGAGTGCCGTGACGAAGCTCGCGAGCAGCCAGGCCTACCGCCTCGCTCCGGGCGACCTGATCGACGTCAAGTTTCCCTATCACCCCGAGGAGAACGAGCGCGTGCCCGTTCGCCCCGACGGACAGGTGGGGCTGCAATCGGCGGGTGACGTGCTCGCGGCGGGTCTCACGGTCGACGAACTCGAACACGCGATCGTCGAGAAGTCGTCCCGCACGCTGCGCAATCCCGTCGTGAGCGTCGTCATCGTGCAGCTCGCCGAGCACAAGGTCTACGTCGGCGGCGACGTGGCGAAGCCGGGCTACGTCGTCTACCGCGCAGGGCTCACGCCGCTGCAGGCGATCATCGAACGAGGCGGGTTCATCGACACGGCCAAGACCGACGAGGTCGTGCACATCCACCGCCGGGGCACCGAAGTGAAGGCTGACAAGATCGACCTCGAGGACGTGATCGAAGGCGACGCGATCGAGCAGGTGGCGCTCGCTCCGGACGACATCCTCTTCGTCCCGAAGACCTGGATCGGCGAGGCGGACGTCGTCGTCGACCAGTGGATCCGCGGGCTCCTCCCCACCGTGCCACGGCCCGGCCTGGACCTGACCACCCTCGCTTTCTAGGAGTCGTCGTGGGCAGAACTTACGAAGCGCTCCGCCGGGCCGAAGAGGAACGGCGGAAGAAGGGAACCGAACCGGACCCGACACCCGTCGTGGCCGAGTTCGAGTCCCCTTCCCTGCCCGCGCCGGCGGAGAGGAACTGGTTCCGTTTCCGCCGCCGCCCAGCGCGCGCCGAGGGCCGCGCCAACGGCAACGGAACGAACGGGCACGGATTCGCGAACGGCACGAACGGCGGCCCCTCCGGGAATCCGCTCGCGCACGTCTCCTCCCCCGCGACGGTCGAAGAGTACCAGCAGCTGCGCAAGAACCTTCTCGCCGCCCGCAGCACCCGCCCCCTGCAGCTGATCCTGCTCGTCGCGTCGCGCCATGGCGAGGGCGCCACGACGACGTCCACCATGCTCGGCTGGGCCATGGCGAATGGTGGGCGCTGCCTGCTCGTCGACGCGAACTTCCGCACCCCGGGGCTTTCGCGCATCTTCAACGGCACCGACGCTCCGGGGCTCTGCGAAGCTCTCGCCGACGACCCTGCCCAGCGCAGGATCCACTACCTCCCGACCGACATCCCGAACCTCTGGTTCATGCCGACGGGCCGGGGCCCGGCGAGAGTTCCCTACATCTTCGAAGGCCAGAAATTCGACGACCTCATCTCCACGCTTCGCCGAGAGTTCGACTGCATCCTGATCGACGGGGCCCCCATGGAGATGTATGCCGACAGCGCCTACATCGCGCCGAAGACCGATGGCGTCATCCTCGTCGTTCGCGCCGAGACCACGCCGCTCGCCTCTCCGTCGATCTCGCTCCGCGAACTCGAGAGGGTCGGGGCTCCCGTGCTCGGCGCCGTGCTCAACTGCACGAAGACCTACATCCCGCAGATCCTCCAGCGGCTTTCGAACCCGCAGGACGTCCTCGAGATCGCGGTCCTCCCGTCGTCCTCCACCGAGGTGCAGAAGTGAACGAGGACTTCCGCGAGTTCCTCCACGTCGTCTTCAAGCGCAAGCGCTTCGTCACGCTCGCGTTCCTGCTGACGTCGCTGCCCATCATCGCGATGGCGCTGCTTCGCCCCAAGCCCTACCGCGCGAACGCCAAGCTCCTGCTGGTGGGGAACCGATCGTACGTGCAACTCGCTCCCCAGGAACAGAAGCGGGTCTCCCAGATTCCCGACACCCAGGTGATCAACGCCGAGGTCGAGAACCTGAAGAACTGGTCGTTCCTGATCGCGGCGGCCGACCGGCTCGACGTCGAGATCGTGAACGACGTCCCGACCGACCGCGAGGAGCGAAACCGCGCGACCGCTCGCGCGATCCGCAGCGGGCTCGAGGTCACGCCCTACCCGACCGCCCCGATGATCGAGGTCGCCTTCGTCGACACCGATCGGAACAAGGCCGCGGCGGTCGCGAACACCGTCGTCGACACCTATCTCGAGTACCGTCCGAGCCTCTTCGAATCCCCCGAGGTCGGCCGTTTCTACGACAAGCGTGCCGAGCGGTTGAAGCGCGAACTCCGCGCCTCCGAGCGTCGCCTCGACCGCTACCAGCGCCGGTCCGGCATCCTCGCGCTCCAGCAGCAGAAGGACGAGAGCGTCCGCCAGATCATGGCGAACGAACTCGCCCTGAAGGAGACCGTCGGGCAGATCCGGCAGACCGAGGAACTCGTCGACAGCCTCGCATCCGCGCAGGACAAGCAGCCCGAGAAGGTGTCGTCCGACGTCGAGATGATCGACAACCCGGTCGCGCGGGCCCTCGAGGAGCGCGTCGGCATCCTTTCGGTCGAATTGTCCGAACTCCGTCAGAAGTACACGGACGAGGACCGGCGCGTCCGCGACAAGGTCGAGCAGATCGCGGACCTGCGTCGCCAGATTTCCAAGCAGCCCTCCCGGATCGTCGGCACCGAGCGCTACGAGTTGAACCAGGTGCGCCAGAACCTGAGCGAGGAGATCTTCCGCGCGCGCGCCAACCTGAAGGCGCTGCTCGCCAAGAAGGGATCGCTCGAGACCACGCTCGCGAACCTGAACGACTCCCTCGAAGCGATGAACCGTCGCGGCATCCGCTTCCAGGAACTCGACGGCCACGTCCAGAACAAGCGCGTCGAACTGCAGGCGACCGAAACGCGCCGGCAGGAGGCGCAGCTCTCGCAGGACATGACGGCGAACCGGCTCGATTCCGTCCGCGTCGTCGACCGGGCCACTCCGCCGGCCAAGCCCTACAACCAGAACACGCTCCTGGCGACCGCGGTCGCGCTGCTCTCCGGGCTCGGTCTCGGCGTCGCCGGCGCGTTCGGGCTCGAGTTCCTCTACCGGACCTACCACTTCGCGAGCGACATCGAGCGCGAACTCGAACTCCCGGTCCTCGGCCTCATCACCGACTTCCGCGAGGCGGACAAGAATTTCGCCCACTGAGCCGCACCCCCACATGTCGATCCGCCGAACCCTCACGGGTCTCGCGAAGAGCGCCATCCACCACGGTGGTCTCTCGAGCCTCGCACGTGCGTCCCTCGCGGGGCGTGCGGTCATCCTGCGCTACCACTCGGTGAGCAGCGAGGCCGACGGCACGCACCTCTGTCTCGACCCGGGCCTCGCGGTCCTCCCGGAGGACTTCGACCGGCAGTGCGCCTGGCTCCGTCGGCACTACCGGGTCGTCTCCCTCGACGAGATGGTCGACGCCCTCCAGGCCGGCCGCGCCCTGCCGCCGAAGGCGGTCGCCCTCACGTTCGACGACGGCTACCTCGACAACTACACGCGGGCGTTCCCGATCCTGCAGCGCCACGGGTTGAACGCGACGTTCTACGTGAGCACCGGGTGCATCGACAACCGCACGATCCTCTGGACGGGAATCCTGCGGTTCTGCGTGTTCACGACCCGGGTCCCCGTCCTCGAGATCGCCGAGCCGATGCCTTTCCGGCTCCCGGTCGGCAGTCCCATCGAGCGACGTGACGCCTTCACGAAGCTCATCGTCACGATGAAGAACGTGCCGACCGAGAAGCGGATGGCTCTCCTCTCGTCCGTCCGCCGGGCCGCGGGCATCGATGACCTCGCCCCCCTGCGCGGGATCATGATGTCGTGGGGCCAGGTCGAGGAGATGCACCGGGCCGGAATGATCTTCGGCGCCCACACGATCACCCACCCGAACCTGCCGAACGCGACGCACGAGGAGGCCCGCGACGAAATCTTCGGCTCCCGCGACGAGCTCGCCGCGCACGTCGGGCACGTCCGCCATTTCTCGTATCCCAACGGGCGCGGCAGTGCGCACCTGACGGACTCGGTGAAGGGGCTCGTGCGCGAGGCCGGCTTCGACTCCTCGACCACGTCCGTCACCGGCAGCGTGCTGCCCGGCGACGACCTCCTCGCCCTCAAGCGCATCGGGATCTACCGCCGCCACGGCGCGATGCCCGAGTTCACCCTCGACATCGAGCGCGGAAAGTTCGGCGCATGACGACCGCGTCGGGTCCACCTCGACTCTCTCTGCGTCGCGCATCCGCCGCACCGACGGCACCGCCGTGGGTGATGATCGCCCTGGTCGCGGCTGCGGTCGGTCTCGGAATCGCGACGCTGATCTCGGACAAGGCCCTGCTCCGGGCCTCGATCGTCACCTTCCTCCTCATGGCGGGGACCGTCGTTCTCTACCGCCCGCAGGTCGGCCTGCTCGTCATCATGAGCACCATGCTCGTGTCGTACCCCGCGGCCCTGCGGGGCATCGGGCCGTTCACGATCAACAACCTGATCGGGATGACGCTCCTGCTCGTGCTCGCGATCCAGTTGTACCGCGAGGGCGATTACTGGTTCATGCGCGAGCCCGAGATCCGGATGCTCTTCGTGATCGCGGGCCTCCTCCTGCTCACCTGGATCCTGGCGATCTTCTTCCTCCCCAACGTGAAGCACATGCTTCCGAAGATCGCGCACGCCCGTGGCGCCGCGGGACACTACGGCGAGGAAAACGTCACGCCGCGCTTCTTCTTCGAGCTCATCTCCCGGATCGTCTTCACGATCTTCTTCGTGAACTGGATCCGGGAACCGAAGCAGTTGCGGACGGTGCTGATCGTCTTCGCACTCTGCATCCTCGCCGTGGTGCCGAGCATCGGCATGGACATCGCGCGGGGAACCTCGGACGGGCGCATCACCTCGAAACTCGTCGGCTGGGCCCAGAACGCGAACCGCTTCGCGTTCATGGTGAACGTCGGCATCGGGCTCTTTCTCTACCTCGCCCACGCGGCGAAGTCGCCGCTGCTCCGGGTCGGCTCGGTCGCGGGTGCGATCGCCTGCGTGCCGCTCGTGCTCCTGAGCGCGTCGCGAAGCGGTTTCATCGGTCTCGGCATCGTCGGTCTGACGCTCATGCGCAGCAACCAGGTGCCGCGCCAGTGGAAGGTCATGGGCTCGATCGCCGGCCTGGTCTTCGGCGTGCTCGTGTTCTTCTTCGTCCTGCCGGAGAGCAGCCAGGAGCGCCTCCTGAACCTGAATCCGTTCGCTCCGCAGGCGCGGAGCGAGGGGACCCACTCGACCGAGCAGCGCGTGGCGACGCTCGAGGACGCGCTCACGATCATCGCACGCTACCCGATCTTCGGCGTCGGCCTCGGGAACTTCCGCTGGTTCAACATGTACATGCACGGCTCCTACAAGCCGCCGCACAACTCCTACGTCTGGTCCTGGGCCGAGGGAGGCATCTTCACGACGATCGCCTACCTCACGCTGTTCGCGTTCGTCTTCGCGCGCATCCAGCGCCTGCGCGAGCGCTACGTGAAGCACCCCGTCCTGCCGGACCTGCCGGACTTCCTGAACCTGTACGTCGTCCTGCTGCTCTTCTTCTCGATCTTCGCCGACGTGTGGCTCGAGGTTCACATCTACTTCATCGTGGCGATGTCGATCGTCCTGTCGCGCTGGGCTCTC
>JAGWVP010000180.1 GCA_018970825.1 bacterium
GGTCGGATCATCACGCCGCTCAAGGACCGCTTCGACGTCCAGATCCGCACCCACTACCCGCGCTCGCTCGACCAGGAGATCGCGATCCTCGAGCAGGAGGTTCCGCTCGGCGACCGGGACGGGCGTCCGGTGCACCTGCCCGGCTTCATGCGGGAGATCGTGGCGCAGGTGACGTTCGAGGCCCGCCGCTCCCCGGAGGTGAGCCAGTCCTCGGGCGTGAGCGTCCGGATGACGATCAACAACCTCGAGACGCTGGTCGCGAACGCCGAGAGACGCGCGGCGCGCCTCGGCGAGGCGGAGATCGTTCCGCGCCCCTGCGACCTGCACGCACTCGCGGCCTCGATGGCCGGCAAGCTCGAGTTCGAAACGGCAGGGGACGATCGGGGCGAGGAGGGTGCGACCCTCGAGAGGCTCGTGAACCGCGCGGTGCTCGCGGTGTTCGACCGAACGACGTCCGTCGAGCGTCTGCGGCGGGTCGCCGAGTGGTTCGAGGCGGGCGGCGGGGTCGAGATCTCCGACGGCATGCGGGCCGAGGAATACCTCGAGGGCGTGCGGGGGATTCCCGGGTTGCGCGAGGCGATCGACGAGATCGGCGCGGCCGAGTCGCCGGGGTTGGTCGCCGCCGCGACCGAGTTCCTGCTCGAAGGTCTCCACCTCCACCAGAAGCTCAACAAGGACCTCGAAGGCGGGCGCGCGACCTACCGCGCCTGAACCGTCGCGAGGAGCACCGGGGGCGGTCGACGTGGTGCGGATCCGCTACACCGCCTGGGACGGTACGCAGGCGGTCCGGCTCGACCCCGGGCGCGTGTTCGACGCGCTCGCCGACCTGCTCTCGCGGACCGACGACCTGGCGCAGGCGCTCGACTGGCTGCTCCGCCGGGGGCTCGACCTCGACGGCGTCCACGTCATGGGACTCGACGAGGCTCTCGAGCGCCTGCGCGAGGCGATCCGTTCGCGCGAGAACGAGCTGAACCTCGACCACGCCCTCGACGAACCGCGCAGCCGGCTCGACGACGTTCTCGCCCGCGAGCGGGAGACCCTCGACGACGGAATCGAGGGCGACCCGGACGGTACGCTCGCGCGGGAGAAGAAGGCCTTCCTCGACGACCTCCCGGGCGATCTCGCCGCCGCCATCGATCGGCTCGCGCGCGACTACCGGTTCGAGGACGAGGGCGCGGAGCGTGCCTTCCGCGAACTCGTGGAGAGCCTCGAGGACGTCCGCTCGGTCGAAGACTTCCGCCGTGCCGAGGGGGGGCGTTTCCGAGGCCCGCGGGACCTCGACTTTCCCGGGGCGGTCGAACTCGTCCGCGAGATCGCGACGCTGCGCGAACTCGAGCGCGGACTCGCGGCGGGCGAGCTGCCTCGGCTCGACGTGGACGCCCTCCGCCGTCTCCTCGGCGACGACGTCGCCCGTGACCTCGAGCGGCTCGGCCAGGTGATGATCCTGCTCCGGGGCGCGGGCTACCTGCGCGAGCGGGAAGGTCGGGTCGAACTCTCGGCCCGCGGCGTGCGACGCATCGGGGCGCTCGCGCTCCGGGACATCTACGAGGCGCTGCTGCGGGATCGCCCGGGAGGTCACCCGAGCGGCGCACGCGGGCCGGGCGACCCGCGGCCCGACCGCACGCGCCGCTGGGAGCAGGGAGACGCACTCGACGTCGCCCTCGTGCCGACGCTCATGAACGCGATCGCCCGCGGCGGCGGGACGCCGGTCGGCGTCGAGCCGCGCGACTTCGAGGTCCGCGAGACCGACCAGGCGACCACGGCCTCCACCGTGCTCCTGCTCGACATGAGCTGGTCGATGAGCTGGGAGGGGCGCTTCGCCGCGGCGAAGAAGGTGGCGCTCGCGCTCGAGAGCCTCGTGCGGACCCGCTTCCCCCGCGACTACTTCGGCATCGTCGGCTTCTACACCCGGGCGGTCGAGCTCCGGGCCCGCGACCTGCCCGAGGCCACGTGGAACGTCGGGGACCCGTTCACGAATCTCCAGGACGGCCTGCGGATGGCCGGCCGCCTGCTCGCGAAGCACCCGAGCAGCAACCAGCACGTGATCGTCGTGACCGACGGCCAGCCGACGGCGTACTTCCACCGTGGGAGACTGCACTGCGAGTGGCCCCTGTCCTTCGGGGGCGTCTCGCTGCGGGCGTCGGCCGAGACCCTGCGCGAGGTCGAGCGCGTGACCCGGCGGGGCATCACGATCAACACCTTCATGCTCGACGACTCGCCCGGGCTGCGGGCGTTCGTCGAGCGGATGACGCGCATCAACCGCGGGCGTGCGCTCTACAGCCGCCCCGACCGCCTCGGCGAGTACCTGCTGGTCGACTACCTCGGCCGCAAGCGCAAGCGGATCTGACCCCGCCCGGGCGACGGATCCGCGGACGCCCCGGTCCGGTCGCGTGCGACCGTCGCCCGCGGACCGGTTTGCGGAGCGCCGCCGCGGCGTGCAAGAGGTGTGACGCGGTGCGCGGCGCTTCTCGCGGCGCACCGCGCGGGGCACGGGCGGGTGTCCGGCGCGCCGCGCGGGGCGGTCGGTGCGGCCGACGGTCCCGCCCGACGGCCGGGGGAAGGCGGGGGCGAGGTTGACCGCAACGTCGCAGTCGGAGCAGGGGCGCAAGCCGGCCAAGCTCACGCCGATGCTCGCCCAGTACCTCGACGTGAAGCGTCGCGCGGGCGACGCGGTCCTCTTCTTCCGCCTCGGCGACTTCTACGAGATGTTCTTCGAGGATGCCGAGCGAGTCGCCCCCCTGCTCGACCTGACGCTCACCTCGCGCAACAAGGACGATCCGAACCCGATCCCGATGTGCGGGGTGCCGGTCCACGCGGCCCAGGGGTACGTGAGCCGACTCGTCCAGCTCGGCGTCAAGGTCGCGATCTGCGACCAGATCGGCGACCCGGCGACCTCGCCCGGGCTCGTCGAGCGCGGCCTCACGCGGATCATCACCGCGGGCACGGTACTCGACGAGGACGAGGGACTCGCGAGCGGGCAGCCGGGCTACCTGGTCGCGGCGGGGCCCGGGCGCGGCGACGGCACGTTCCCGATCGCGACCGTCGACGTGTCGACGGGGGAGGTCCGGTGCTGCCGGGCGTCCCACCTCGCGAGCGCCCGAGAGGAGCTGGGGCGCCTCGCCCCGCGGGAGGTCCTCGTCGCGCCCGGGGACGACGGCCTCGCCGCCGCGGCGGAGCAGGTCGGGGCCGCGGTGACCCGGTTCGCACCCGGGGCCGCGGATCCGGCCGGCGCGCCGGAGGCTCTCGTCGAGGGGCTCGATGCCGATCTCGCCGCCGCGCTCGGCCGCGCGCTCGCCTACCTCCGCGACACGGTGCGCGGGGGGCTCGGGCACCTGCGCGCACCCGTCGTCTACGAGGTCGCCTGCCACCTCGCGATCGACGATCGCACGCGCCGCAACCTCGGCATCCTCGAGGGACCGAGGGGCGGCCGCCACGGTTCGCTGTGGTGGGCGCTCGACGACACGCGCACGGCGATGGGATCGCGCGTCCTGCGCGACTGGCTGGTCGCGCCCTCGGTCGAGCTCCCGGTCGTCGCGTCGCGCCAGGACGCGATCGCGGCATTGGTCGAGGCTCCCGGCTGGCGGACCGACGTCGCCGACGCGATTTCCCCGGTCGGGGACCTCGAGCGCCTCGTCGGACGCCTCGCGGTCGGCCGCGGCGGTCCGCGCGAAGTGGCGCGCCTCGGACGAGCACTCTCGGCCGCGGCGGACGTCGCGGGGCTGCTGCCGCCCGCGGGACTTCCCGCGCGGCTCGGGGAGATCCGGGCGACGGTCGTGCCGCCGCCCGGGCTCGCGGACCGGATCGCGGCGACGCTCGCGGACGAACTCCCGCTGCAGGCGGGCGAGGGCGGGGTGATCCGCCCCGGAGCGGATGCGGAGGTCGACCGGCTGCGGGCCCTGCGCAGCGATGCCCAGGGGCTGCTCGCCGCGCTCGAGGCGCGGGAACGGGAGGCGACGGGGATCGGCTCCCTGCGCATCCGGTACCAGCGGGTCTTCGGCTACTTCTTCGAGGTCACCAAGGCGAACCTGAAGCTCGTCCCGGCCCATTTCACGCGGCGCCAGACGCTCGCCTCGGCCGAGCGCTTCACGACGCCCGAGCTGCTCGAGCTCGAGCGCGAGCTCTCGGGCGCGGACGACCTCTGTCGGCGTCGCGAGGCCGCGCTCTTCGCGGCCCTGCTCGCCGAGGTGGTCGCCGAGCAGGGGCGCCTCGCGACGCTCGCCCACGCGCTCGCCGAGCTCGACGCGCTCGCGGGGCTCGCCTCGGTCGCGCACGAGCGCGGCTACGTGCGGCCCGAGGTCCACCGGGGTCGGCGGCTCGAGATCCGCGACGGCCGCCACCCGGTCGTCGAGCGGACGTCCGCGGCAGGCAAGTTCGTGCCGAACGACACGGTGCTCGACGACGACCGGGAGCAGATCGTGGTGCTGACCGGGCCCAACATGGCCGGCAAGAGCACGTACCTGCGACAGGTCGCCCTCGTCGTGCTCCTCGCCCACGCGGGCAGCTTCGTCCCGGCCGCCTCGGCGAGCGTGCCTCTCACCGACCGCATCTGGACGCGGGTCGGCGCGGCGGACGACCTCGTCGCGGGAGATTCGACCTTCATGGTCGAGATGAAGGAGACCGCGGCGATCCTCGCCGACCTGACGCCGCGGACCCTGGTCGTTCTCGACGAGATCGGCCGCGGCACCAGCACCTACGACGGCATCGCGATCGCCTGGGCCGTGGCCGAACACCTCCACGACCTCGAGCCGTCTCCGGGAACGAGGGTGAAGACGCTCTTCGCGACGCACTTCCACGAGCTCACGGCCCTCGCGGAGAACCTCCCGCGGGTCCGCAACCAGTCGGTCGCCGTGCGCGAGTGGCGCGACGACGTGCTGTTCCTGCGCAAGGTGGTCGCGGGACCGGCGAGTCGCAGCTTCGGCGTCTCGGTGGCGAGACTCGCGGGTGTTCCCGAGGCGGTGGTCGCGCGGGCGCGCGCGCTGCTCGCCGGCCTGGAGGCCGGCTCCCCGCTCGCGGGAGGCCCCCCGGTGCATCCCCGGCGCGCGGCGGCCCCGACGAACCAGCTCGACCTGTTCGCGCCCGGACCGAGCGGAGTCGGCGAGGAGATCGCTTCGATCGACGTCGACCGGATGACGCCGATCGAGGCGCTCGCGCGGCTCCATGAACTCGTCGAGCGTGCGAGGGGCGGACGGTGAGGAGGGCCCCGGTCGCCGGCCGACGCTTCGTCGTCGCCGCCTTCGCGGCGGTGCTCGTCTCGATCGGCGCCGCGCAAGCGGGCGCGGCCCCGCCGCGGGCGACGGTGAACCGGGTCGAGTGGTCGACCACCCCGGGTGGAGCCCGGGTCTCGATTCACGTCGGCGGAGGAGAGGTGCGCTGGAGCGGTGGCCGGGCCGGGGCGAGTCCGGCCGACGGGCTCCCCGAGCGCGCCTTCGTCGACATCCGCCCCGCGACGCTCTCGACGACGCTCACGCGGGCGCCGGTTGCGATCGACAAGGGCCTCCTGCGACGCGTCCGCGTGGGCCAGAACGACCCGGAGACGGTTCGTGTCGCGATCGAGCTCGCCGGCCCGGTCGTCGTCGAGATCCGCGGGGAGAAGTCGCCGCCGAGGATCGTCGTCGACCTGCGCGCGAATCGCGAGGGAGAAGGCGCGGTGGCGCCACCCCCTCCGGTCGCGCCGGTCGCACCGCCTTCGGTCGTCGCGCCCGGCGGCACCTCGGGGCCCGGCGCCCGCTCGGCTCCGGTCCCGCCCCGGGCATCGGTCCTGCCGCCGGTCGCGACGCCGATGCCGACGCCGACGCCCGCGCCGGAGCCGAGTCCGAGCCCGACCGCCTGGGTCGCGACGCCGACGCCGTGGTGGCCGACGCCGACGCCCACCGCCTGGATGCCGACCCCGACGCCTACGCTTCCGCCCTGGGCGCTCGCGACGCCGACGCCCACCGCGTGGCTGCCGCCCGCCCCGGCGTCCTGGCCGACCCCGACCGCGGCGTCCTGGGCGACGGCGACGCCGGCCCCGGCGGCGAGCCGCGACTGGCGCGACATGTACGGCGGAGCCGCGACGGCGACGCCGCTCCCGTCGGCCGTGGCGTTCGCGACGCCCCCGCCCGTCGAGGCGGAGCGGCTCCTGCCGCCGACCCTGCCCGACGAGACGCCCCCGCGGGCGGGACGCGGTCACCGCGTGGTCGTGCTCGACCCCGGGCACGGGGGCAAGGATCCCGGGGCGCAGGGCCCCTCGGGGGTGGAGGAGAAGCGCATCACGCTGTCGATCGCGCGCCTCGCCGCCGCGCGCCTGCGCAAGCTCGATCCCTCGGTGAAGGTGCTGCTCACCCGGGGCGGGGACTCCTACGTCGCGCTGAAGGATCGCACGGCGTTCGCCAACGCGAAGGGCGCCGACCTGTTCGTGTCGATCCACGTGAACGCCGCGGAGAACGCGGATTCCGCGGGCATCGAGACCTACACGCTGAACAACAGCAACGACCGCGCGACCAAGCGGCTCGCGGCACTCGAGAACGGGCTCTCGGAGGCCGGGATCGAGCGCGGCGACAAGGACCTCGCCTGGATCGTGAGCGACCTGCTCCAGACCGGCAAGGAGGGCGAATCGATCGTGCTCGCGGAGAGCCTGCAGCGCGAGACGCTGCGCTCGGTGCGCCGGCGCTGGTCCGACGCCGAGAGCCTCGGCGTGAAGAAGGGGCCGTTCTTCGTGCT